>NZ_JASERH010000043.1:0-72674 GCF_030766975.1 Streptomyces sp. KL116D
CCGTCGCCGCCGGCACCGGTGTGCTGCCCTCGCCGTTCGGCGGCCGGGACGACCCGGCGCCCGCGGCCTCCGTGTCCGCCGCCGCCAGCGCCGACGAGCCGCTCGCCTCGCCCTCGACGAGTTCGGGCCCGAGCGCCGATGCGCTGCCCGACGACGACGTGTCGCCCGACGGCAGCTCCAGTACCCCGGACCCGGACCACGGCCGGAGCTCCTCGACGGACGACAGGCCGTCCGCGCCACCGGGCCCCTGGGCCACCGAGAGCGGCAGGGACAGCGACGCGCTGCGCCGCCAGATCGTCGAGGGCTGCGTCAAGTACCGGAGCGGACAGCTCAGCGGCGAGCAGAAGCGACTGCTGCGGGAGTCCGTGAAGCGGTCCGGCAGGACCGACGACGACCTCGGCCGGCTCTGCGCGCGGGTGCTCGACCGGACCGACGACTCCGGCCCCGGCACGGACTCCGGAGGCGCCGGCGGCGGCAAGAACGACGGGAAGAACGGCGACCAGGACGGCGACGAGGACGACGACAGCAGCCAGGGCGGCAGCGACCAGAACGCCGGCTACTACCCGTCGGTGCCCAAGCCGAGCCTCTCCTACAGCGTGTCCCCGGAGCTGCCGTCGGCCACTCCGCGGCCGTCCGCGTCGTCGTCCGCCTCCGCGTCCCCTTCCGCGACGCCTTCCCCGTAACCCCCTGCGACCTGCGCAGATGTCATCCACCGAAGAAAGTCGCGCGACAGGTGTGACGTTTTTCGTGCAGACGACGCAGTACTGAGTGAGCCGACTGGTCATCGGCCGTGCACGAGCCGGGGTTCCCCCCGTACCTACGGCTCAGTGCCACTGGCGTGGGTGGGACACGTTCCCCCGGTCCCACCCACGCCGCTCAACTCTCCGGCCCGCTCGTGGCGGTCACCAGTAGACGACGACCTTGTCGCCGGTGCGGACCTGGGCGAACAGGCTCGCGATCTTCGCCTCGTCCCTGACGTTCACACAGCCGTGCGACGCGCCCGCGTAGCCCCGGGCCGCGAAGTCCGACGAGTAGTGCACCGCCTGGCCGCCGCTGAAGAACATCGCGTACGGCATCGGCGTGTGGTAGATCGTCGAGACGTGGTTGCGGGACTTGAAGTCCACGTGGAAGAGGCCCTCACGGGTCGGTGTGTACTGCGAGCCGAACCGGACGTCCGTCGTCAGCAGCCGCTTGCCGTCGACCATCCACGACAGCGTCCGGCTGGTCTTGCTGATGCACAGCACCCGGCCCGTCATGCACCGCGGATCCGGCTTCGCCGCGGGCTGCCCGCCCGCCGCGTACAGCTCGTCGCGGGTCGGCTGGTGCGTCATCCTCACCAGCCGCTGCCACGTCACGGTGTCCGTCGTGCCGGTGCGCGGCAGCCCACGCTTGCCCTGGAACCCCTTGACCGCCGCGGTCGTCGACGGGCCGTACGTGCCCGTCGGCCCGTCGAAGAGCCACGCCACCTGACGCAGCCGCGCCTGCAGCTCGCGGACCTTCGCGCCCTTGTCCCCGGGTGAGTAGAGGACCTCGGCCGGGGTGGGCGTCGGGGAGGCGGACGGCTTGGCGTCGTCCGCCGGGGCCGAGGGCGAGGGCGACGTCGATGACGCCTTCCCGGGCGACGGCGAGGCCGTGGTGGACGAGGCCGCCGACGGCGGCCCCCCGCTCTCGACCGCCTGCGCCGTACAGCCGCCGGCCAGGGCGAGCGCCCCGGCGACGGCGAGAGTTCTCCGTATGACAGATGTCCGCATGACGTCCCCCGCCTGCTGCGCTGTTCTCTCTTGTCACTTCAGATGCTGCCCGCGCCCGGATGGTTGCGAACTAAACGGGCCTGGTCCGGGAGTCCCCGGTCACCTGCGGGAAGGCTGTGAGCAAGGTCCCAGCGTGCGCCTCTCCACCCGCCGCACGCCCGCCGCTACAGTCCGTCGCGAGGGTCGGCTTTCTACTGGCAAGTAGCTCGCAGGCAACGCAAGCAACGGCAGATCGCTGGAGGCACAACCATGGCGCGCGAATCCGAGTCCGGACTGCCCATCGAGCCGGTGTACGGCCCGTCGGCTCTGGAGGGCTGGGACCCGGAGCAGAAGCTGGGCGAGCCGGGCGCCTATCCGTTCACGCGCGGTGTCTACCCGTCGATGTACACGGGGCGGCCCTGGACGATGCGCCAGTACGCGGGCTTCGGCACCGCGACCGAGTCCAACGCCCGCTACAAGCAGCTGATCGCGAACGGCACCATGGGCCTCTCGGTCGCCTTCGACCTGCCGACCCAGATGGGGCACGACTCGGACGCACCCATCGCCTCGGGCGAGGTCGGCAAGGTGGGCGTGGCGATCGACTCGATCGACGACATGCGCGTGCTGTTCGGCGGGATCCCGCTGGACAAGGTCTCCACGTCGATGACGATCAACGCCCCCGCGGCGCTGCTCCTGCTCATGTACCAGCTGGTCGGCGAGGAACAGGGCGTCGCCGCCGACCAGCTCACCGGCACGATCCAGAACGACGTGCTCAAGGAGTACATCGCCCGCGGCACCTACATCTTCCCGCCCAAGCCCTCCCTCCGGCTGATCGCGGACATCTTCAAGTACTGCCGGGCCGAGATCCCGAAGTGGAACACCATCTCCATCTCCGGCTACCACATGGCCGAGGCGGGTGCCTCGCCCGCGCAGGAGATCGCCTTCACGCTCGCCGACGGCATCGAGTACGTCCGCACCGCCGTCGCGGCCGGCATGGACGTGGACGACTTCGCCCCGCGCCTCTCCTTCTTCTTCGTGGCCCGCACGACGATCCTCGAGGAGGTCGCCAAGTTCCGTGCGGCCCGCCGGATCTGGGCGCGCGTGATGAAGGAGGAGTTCGGCGCGCAGAACCCCAAGTCGCTGATGCTCCGCTTCCACACCCAGACGGCCGGCGTGCAGCTCACCGCGCAGCAGCCCGAGGTGAACCTGGTGCGGGTCGCCGTCCAGGGCCTGGGTGCCGTCCTGGGCGGGACGCAGTCGCTGCACACGAACTCCTTCGACGAGGCCATCGCGCTCCCCACCGACAAGTCGGCGCGCCTGGCCCTGCGCACGCAGCAGGTCCTCGCCTACGAGACGGACGTGACGGCCACCGTCGACCCCTTCGCCGGGTCGTACGTCGTCGAGAAGATGACCGACGACGTGGAGGCCGCCGCCGTCGAACTCATGGGCCGAGTCGAGGACCTGGGCGGCGCGGTCAGCGCCATCGAGCACGGCTTCCAGAAGTCGGAGATCGAGCGCTCCGCCTACCGGATCGCCCAGGAGACCGACTCCGGAGAGCGCGTCGTGGTCGGCGTCAACCGCTACCAGCTCGACGAGGAGGAGCCCTACGAGCCGCTCCGCGTCGACCCGGCCATCGAGGCCCAGCAGGCCGACCGCCTCGCCGCGCTCCGCGCCGGACGGGACCAGGAGGCCGTCGACACCGCGCTCGCCGCCCTGAAGAAGGCCGCCGAGGGCGAGGACAACGTGCTGTACCCGATGAAGGACGCCCTGCGCGCCCGCGCCACCGTCGGCGAGGTCTGCAACGCGCTCCGCGAGGTGTGGGGCACGTACGTCCCCTCCGACGCCTTCTGACGATTCCGTCCCAAGATGTCCTGGTTCGAAGGCGCTTGGGGGTTCCGCCATCCGAAACCCCCGGGCGTCATGTCGTACGGTCGTGCGACACTCCGCCCATGCTGGGTGTCATCGATCTTCCGACCTATCTCGCGGGTCTCGTCCTCATCATCCTTCTCCCGGGGCCGAACTCGCTGTACGTGATCTCCGTCGCCGCCCGCCGCGGCATCCGCACCGGCTATACGGCCGCCGCCGGCGTGTGGTGCGGGGACACCGTCCTGATGACTCTGTCGGCGGCTGGCGTCGCCTCCCTCCTCCAGGCCAACGCCGTGCTGTTCGGCATCGTGAAGTACGCGGGCGCCGGCTATCTGACCTGGCTCGCGGTCGGCATGCTGCGCGCCGCGTGGAGCATGTGGCGCACCCGCCGCGAGCGGCTCGCCGAGCAGACCGGCGCCGCCGAGACGGAGCCCGTCCAGGAGCGGCCCTTCCGCCGCGCCTTCGTGGTCAGCCTCCTCAACCCCAAGGCGATCCTTTTCTTCATCGCCTTCTTCGTGCAGTTCGTCGACCCGTCCTACGCCTATCCCGCCCTCTCGTTCGTGATCCTCGGCGCCTTCGCGCAGATCGCCAGCGTCCTGTACCTGTCGGCGCTGATCTTCAGCGGCACGAAGCTGGCCGCCGCCTTCCGGCGCCGCAAGCGGCTCTCCGCCGGGGCGACGTCCGCGGCCGGTGTGCTGTTCCTCGGGTTCGCAGTGAAGCTCTCGCTCGCCAGCGTGTAGCCGCCCGGCGGGGGTGTGCCTCACGCCCCCGCCACCCCGGTCTCCGCCAGATACTCCACCACCCCCTCCGCCGTCTCCCCGGCCCACGCGACATAGCCGTCCGGCCGCACCAGGAAGACGCCCGTGCCGTACGCCTCGTACGCCGGGATCCGGGCCGTGCGCACCGCGTCGCCCGCGAGCTCCGGCAGTCCGGCCTCCGTGCCCACCGCCAGCAGCGTCCAGTGCGGCCCCCGGTACACGTCGAAGAGCCGCACCCCGCCGCGCCGCCCGTCCGGCGCCCGGTCGCCCGCCCGCAGCGCGTCCTCCGGCAGGCCCGTGCGGGTCTCCCGGGTCAGCGCCGACTCCCGGTAGCCCAGGGCGAGCTGCTTCACCTCGTCGCCGCGCTGCGTGTGCGCGCCCGCCGCGCTCGCCCGGTGGATGCGGGTGCTGATGCCGAGGACGTCCGCCGCGATCGGCAGCCGCTCCTCCTCGTACGTGTCCAGGAGCCCGGCCGGGGCGCCCGCCAGGACGGCTGCCAGCTTCCACGACAGGTTGTACGCGTCCTGCACGCTCGTGTTCAGTCCCTGGCCGCCCGCGGGGGAGTGGATGTGCGCGGCGTCGCCCGCCAGGAAGACCCGGCCCGCCCGGAACCGGTCCGCCATCGCCGCCCTGGCCCGGAAGTCCGAGGCCCAGAGCACCTCGGCGACGTGCTCCTCGGCGAGCGTCGTCCGGGTCGCCAGCAGCTTCGCCACGCCCGCCGGCGAGGTGTCCGGCACGGCCGACTCGTCCGCGTACTGCGCGGCCAGCTGGAAGACGCGGCCCTCGTCCGACGGCAGCGGGCAGAACGCCACGCCGCCGTCCGCCGCCTTCGGCCACACGTGCCAGTGCGTGTCCGGCACCGGCGCGTCGTCCGTGACGCGGACGTCCGCCACCAGCATCGGCTTCGGGTCGACCGTCTCCCCGGTCATGCCGATGCCGAGCACCCTGCGCACCGTGGACCGGCCGCCGTCCGCCGCCACCACGAACCGCGCGCTGACCCGTGCGCCGTCCTCGAACGCCGCCGTCACCCCGTCCGCGTCCTGGTCGAGTCCCGCGAGCGCGCAGCCGAAGCGGACGTCGCCGCCGAGCTCCCGCAGTCGCGCGTACAGCACCGCCTGCGTGCGGGCCTGCGGTATCAGCCAGCCCTCCGTGAAGGGGACCTGCTCGGTCGGCTCGGAGCGCTGCATCATGTCCCACTCCTGGCCCGGCTCGTCGCCCTCCCAGACCCGCATCTTCGGGTACGGCGTGCCCGCCGCGTGGATCGCGTCCAGCACCCCGAGGTCGTACAGCACCTCCTGGGTGCGCGGCTGCAGACCCTTGCCCCGCGAGCCGGGGAACAGGGACTCCGCCCGCTCCACCAGCAGCGCCCGCACCCCGCGCCGCGCCAGGTCCGCCGCGAGCACGAGCCCGGTCGGACCCGCGCCCACGACCAGTACGTCCGTCGTCCCAGCGGTCATCGCCACCGCCTCCTTAACGTCGTTAAATTGCGATGTCCCGAGCATGACCTTAACGGCGTTAAACTGTCAAGCGTGGCTGAGCAGAGGAACCCGAAAGAGCCGGAGAACGCGCCGGGGAACGCACCGAAGGGCGCACCGAAGAGCGCGGCGAAGAACGAGCCGAAGAACGAGCCGAAGAAGGCCAGGCTCGACAAGGCGTACGTCGCCGACACCGCCCTCGACCTGCTGAACGACGTGGGTCTCGAAGGGCTGACGCTGCGCGCCATCGCCAAGGAGCTCAACGTGCAGGCACCCGCCCTGTACTGGCATTTCAAGAACAAGCAGGCGCTGCTCGACGAGATGGCGACCGTGATGTTCCGGCGCATGACGGAGAGCGGCACGGAGGGCGGCACGGAGGCCGACAAGAGGGCCGGCAAGGGGGCCGGGTACGAGCCCCGCGGCAGCTGGCAGGAGTGGCTGCTGCTCGGGAACCGGCAGCTGCGGGCGACGCTGCTGCGCTACCGCGACGGCGCGAAGGTCTTCAGCGGATCACGGTTCACCGGCACCGACCACGGGCCGCAGATGGAGGCGAACCTGCGCTTCCTGGTGGACTGCGGCTTCACCCCCGACCAGGCGACCTGGGCCAGCTCCACCACGTACATGTACACGCTGGGCTTCGTCACGGAGGAGCAGGGCATGCGGTCGCAGGCCCCGGACGCCCCGCCGCCCGTCGACGTGGCCGAACGGGCGGAACTGCTCGCCGACTATCCGATGGCGGCGGCCGCGGGGGAGCAGCTGTTCGCCGCGTACGACGAGCGGTTCGAGGAGGGGCTGCGGCTGATCGTGGCGGGGATCGAGGCGCGGTACGGGATCCGCTGAGCGGTCGTCCCCGGTGCCGCCCGCAGGGCGTCAACCGGTGGATCCCCCGGTGAAGCCCGCGGGCAGCGGTGTACCCGTCGCGCGCAGCTGCCTGATCGCCGCCACGATCGAGTAGCAGTCGAAGAGCGCCGAATGCTCCTGCCCCGCGCAGGGCACGGGCAGCCCGAGCGCCTGCCACAGCCGCCCCGAGTTCACCGAAGTCGTCTCGGGCGCGGCCGAGTTGAGCCAGGGCCGCAGCGTCATGAAGTGGACGTCGAGGAAGCCGTTCTTGACCTCCTCGCCGCGGGCCCGCGCCCACCCCACGTTCTCCCCGAGCACGACCATGTCGTTGCCGTACGACAGGGCCGACTGCCCCGCGCAGAAGCCGAGGAACTCGCCGAGCGCCTCCGCGGGCGGGCGCCCCTCCCGGTCCACCGCCTCCTGCGTGATGCCGGTCAGCTCGGTGAAGTAGGCGGACAGACGGGGGTTGGCCACGGGGCGGACCAGCGTCTCGAACTCCTCGACGACGCGGTACTCCTCGTCCAGCCGCAGCGCACCGATCTGGACCAGCTCGCGGAGCCGGCCGGGACCGCCCCAGTCCTGCTCCAGGGCGCCCGGCCACGTGGTGAACTCGAGGTCGAACACGACAAAGGTCGACGAGGTTGCCACGTCACTGCCTGCGCGTCCCACCACGTCACTGCCTCCGCGTCCCACCACGTCACTGCCTCCGCGTCCCGCGACGTCACTGCTGCCGCGTCTCAGGCTGCCCTACGCGTCCGGTTCAGCGCCTTGCGCAACGCGGGCGTCGCCCACTCCTCGACGTAACGGTTCAGCAGCCAGGCGAGCAGCAGCATCGCGCCGACCGTGCCGGCGAACGTGACCGACGACGGCAGCCCGGCCTTGCGGTGCAGCGCCTCTATGACCACCCAGCCCAGGTGCTCGTGGACCAGGTAGAAGGGGTACGTGAGGGCGCCCGCGACCGTCAGCCAGCGCCAGTCGGCCCACCGGGTCCAGCCCAGCGCGATGGCCGCGACCGCGAAGAAGCCGAGCGTGACGACCGCGATGATCCCGTACGAGGAGCGGTTCGAGAAGAAGTCCGGGTTCGGCGCGTGCCACAGCCGGTCGACCGCGTAGTGCTGGCCGATCAGCCAGCTGACGGCGACGATGCCCCACGCCGTCATGTCACGGCGGTCCCGGTGCACCAGGTACAGGCCGACGCCGCCGATGAAGAAGGGCGCGTACTCCGGCATCAGGGCCAGGTCGAGGAGCGGCTCGCCCGACCCCTGGGCGAGGGCCGCAGCCAGTGTCCACACCGCGCAGAACAGCACGACCCGGTGCCGGGTGGCGCCCGGCAGGACGACGCACAGCGCGAACAGGGCGTAGAAGCGCAGCTCCGCCCAGAGCGTCCAGCACACCCCCAGCACCCGGTCCACGCCCAGCGGCTGCTGGAGCATGGTGAGGTTGACCAGGGCGTCGCTGGGGGACACCGCGTGGTACGCCACGACCGGCAGCGCGAAGACCCCGGTGACCAGCACGATCGCCACCCAGTACGCCGGGAAGAGGCGGGAGACCCGGGACGCGAAGAACGAGCGCAGCGGGCGCCCCCAGCCGCTCATGCAGATCACGAAGCCGCTGATGACGAAGAAGATCTGCACGCCGAGACAGCCGTACGCGAACCAGCCGTGCAGGGACGGGAACTGGGTGCGCGGCGAGGTCCCCCAGGCGTGCGAGACCTCGCCGTCCCGGCCGCCGTAGTGGTACGCGGCCACCATCAGCGCGGCGATCAGACGCAGCCCGTCGAGCGCGTACAGACGGGCTGCCGCGGGTCTCGGGGACGGCGGCGCGGCCGGGGCTTCGGGGCCGGAGGCCGGCTGGGGGACTGTGGTCGTACCGGTGACGGTCATCCGAGTGCGGCTCGCTTGAAGGATCGGGCCCGCCGCGCGACCCGGCGTACCGCCGCGTTCCGGGGAATGAAGGACAGCTGGGTCGGGATCGCCCCCGGAAGGGCGAGGGAGGTCAGACGCCGGCGCTTGAAGTAGCGCCAGGTGTGGTCGTCGAGGCGGGTCGACAGATAGCGCTCGGCGGCCGGCCGCAGGTCCGGGTAGATCTTGGCCTGCATGGCGAAGCCCACCGCGCGCAGCAGCTCCGTCAACTCGGCGACGGACGTGCCCTGTTCCTGCGACTCGACGCCCGGCCGGTCGGTCAGTTCCGGCAGCAGCGCGTCGACGATGGTGACCGGGACGCGGTTGCTGTTCTGGTACGGGGTGAGGCGGTCCAGGAGGGTGCCGGTGCCGACGCGGGCCACCGGGATCCCGTACAGCGCTTGTGCGGTGAGCAGGGCCGTGGAGAAGCAGCCGACGACGAGGGCCGGGCGCATCCGCTGGTAGAGGACCTCGGCGAGGACCGGGGTGTCCAGGACGGTCAGCTCGACACCGAGCTTGTCCGCCTCCTTCTCCAGGGTGCGCGACCAGCGGGCCGGAGCGGTGGGGTGCGGCTTGAACACGATCTGGTGGTGGCCGAGTTCGGCGGCGCCGCGCATCATCCGGACGTGCAGGTCCTCCTCCTCCTCGGCGGTGAGGATGTCGAGCGCCGAGAGGTACTGGCCGAGGAGCAGCGCCGGTTCGCCGGTGAGCTCGGGCAGGTCGGTCGCGGTGTCGCCGAGTTCGGCGAGCACCTTGACGAAGACCTCCGTCGGCACGATCTCCGGCTCGACGCCGAACTCCGTGAGCAGCAGCGGCTTGAGGCCCGGCACCAGATCCAGGTGGAGGAGGCGGCGCACCCGGGTGCCGACCAGCGGGTCCAGCTTGTTGCGGGTCGGGCCGTAACTCATCAGGCCGTCCGCGTACACGTCGACGGGCGCGCCCGTGAAGATCTGCGCGACGGCCATCGCCGGGTTGACCTGGATGGACTCGACGGCCAGCTCGACGTCGTCGTCGCCAAGACCCCAGTGCAGCCTCAAGTACCGCTCCCAGAGCGGCAGGTCGTCGGCGCGCGGTGCCCAGCCGCCCGGGTGGAACGGCGAGATCGCCTCGTTCCACGACAGGACGCCGTCGAAGCGGCCGCGCAGCCGCTCGAAGCCGGGCATCTCGTCGACGGCGGGCGTCGTCTCGGGCGTCGCCGCGTTGTTGGCGACAAGCAGCAGGGTGCGGTCCGCCGGGGCGAACCGCTCCGCGTCCAGGGCCGCCGCCAGGGTCGCGGCGCCGTACAGGGTCGAGGCGAGCAGGATCCGGGTGGTGCTACGGGTCGTCACGCGGCGGCCTCCGCACTCACCGGGCGACGGCGCAGGCGGCGCAGCCGCGTGGCGCGCTGTATGTCCATCGAGTCGAGCGCCTCGTCGAGAACCTGCTGCGGCATGCGCTTGAGCGCCGCAGCGCTGAGGGACTTCAATTTGCGCGCCACAGGTGCTTCGAACCTTTCGATGGATCCCAAGTGATGGGAAATGATGGCGCAGTAGGTGCGCACGGCCTTCGGGAGAAGCTGATCGGCGTCCCGGTCCTGCGCGGTTTCCCGTACGACTTGGTCGAATGCGCGAATGAAATCGAGCTGGCGTACGTCACCGATCTGGGTGAGCGACGACGCGACACCGCGCCGGTAGAAAACGCCCAACAGGCCGACCGCGGCGAAGGATTTCGCCTCGCGGTGCAGCCGCCAGATCCACGGCCGGTCCTCGGCCGTGCGCAGCCCGTCGGTGAAGTGCAGCAGTCCGGCGTCGGCGAGCCGGCGGTGGTAGATGCCGGCCCACGCGTACGCGTAGTCGACGGAGGTGGAGCGGTCGGCGGGCAGGATCGCGTCGCGCGGGTCCATGACGACACCGCGCAGACCGGTCGGCACCCGGTGGATGGAGCGGGCCCGCGCGGTGCACTGGACGTGGTCCGTGCGCACGAAGTCGCAGCCCAGGTCCTCTATGGCGGCGAGGAGTTGCGGATAGTAGCCGGGCGCGAGCCAGTCGTCTCCGTCCAGGAACGTGAGGTACTCGCCGCGCGCCGTGTCCAGTCCGGTGTTCCGGGCCGTGGCGAGTCCCCCGTTCCGCTCGTGTCTGACGACGACCGCGCCGGGCAGCTCGCGCTCGGCGCGCGCGAGAATGTCCGGTGTCTCGTCCTTGGAGCAGTCGTCGACGAGAATGAATTCGAAGTCGTCCCGCGCGTTGGCGCGAAGACTTCTGAGGGTGTCGGGCGCGTATTGCTGCACGTTGTAGAACGGCACGATGACGGAGAGCTTGACCACGTCGGTGACGTTAGGCGGCGGCCCGGCATTCGTCTTGACCGGCAACTTGATGTCAGGTGAACGACGTGTGGCGGGACCGTGAACCGGCCCTGCCGGAGGGCTTTTCCGAGGCTGATTCGCCATTCGTCGGTGTGCTGTTAACCGTTTGTTGCACTCCGGTTGGGCCGCGGCTCGAAATGCCTTCCTAACTTCTTCGACGTGCCAGCAAGTACCGAAGCAAGGAACGGAAAGACCCCAGGGAAGCCTCCCCGGGTCGCCGTGCTCGCGGACTCCGACACCCGATGGAAATGGGGGTCGCTCACCGCCTCCCGACTCCTTCCCGAGAGCGCCGCCCTCGACGGCTTTCTGCTGCGGGGTCGCGCCACCCCCACTCCCCGCCAGCTCACCGAGGTCGGTGTCCGCGCCGACAGCCTCCACGAGGTGACGGCCGCCGAGTTCCTCCACCGGATGCAGCGGGACTCCGCATCGTACGACGTGGTCGTCCTCGCCCTCGTGGGCGGAGCCGTCCAGGCCGTACTGCACGGACTCGCCCACGCCTGGCAGGGGGAGGCCCGCCGGCCCGTCGTCGTCACCGGCTACGTCGGCGTCGTCTACGAGAAGCTCGCCGACGGCCTGCTGCTGCGGCACGGCGCCGACGTGGTCCTCGCCAACTCCCGCTACGACGCGGAGCGCTTCCGCGCCGTCTACGAAGGAGTGGGCGCGGACGCCTCGTCGGTCACGGAGTGCGCGCTGCCGTTCCTCGGCGGGGCGCCCTACGAGGCGGAGCACGACCCGTACACGGTCGTCTTCGCCGCGCAGCCCTCCGTGCCGGACACCCCGGCCGACCGGCTGTACCTGCTCAACCGCCTTGCGCAGCACGCCCGTCTGCACCCGGAGCGCGAGGTGCTGCTCAAACTGCGCAGCAAGCCGGGCGAGCACACCACGCACATCGAGGAAGTGCCCTACCAGAAGCTCGCCCAGCGCCTCGGCGACGAACTGCCGTCCAACGTCCGGCTCGTGTACGGGAACATGGGCGAGGTCCTGGACCGCACCGACCTGCTGGTCACCGTCAGCTCCACCGCCGCCCTCGAATCGCTGCACCGGCGCATCCCCACCGCGCTGCTCACCGACCTCGGGGTGCGCGAGGCGCTCGGCAACCACCACTTCACCGGTTCCGGCTGCCTCGTCTCCTGGGACCAGTTGGACGCCGGGGAGCGGCCCGTGGCGGATCCCGCGTGGGTCGCCCGCCAGGGAGTCGCCGCCGACGGCACGTACGAGCACGCCTTCGACGGGGCCCGCGCCAAGGTCGCCGAGCTGCTGGGCCGGGACCGCGGGCCGCTCGCCCCGTACTACACGCGCACCACGGCCCCCGGCTACCTGCCGCGCGTCCTCGCCCGCCACCACCTCGCGCCCGACGGCTCACCGCTGCCCGGCGCGCCCGCCGCCGACAAGGAGGCCGGCGCCGTCCGGCAGATCGTCCGCCGCGCCGCCCGCGGCGCCTACCGGCACGGCGTGCAGCGCGTCGCCCCCGTGATCCGGCGGATGGGGGAGCTGTGACCCCCCACACCCACGAACTCCCCGAAGGAGAACCGCAGATGACCGACCCGGAAGCGGGACAGGCGGCCCCCGTGCGCCGTGTGCTCGCCGTGATCCCCGCCCGTGGCGGCTCCAAGGGGGTCCCGGCCAAGAACCTCGCCGCGGTCGGCGGCGTGCCCCTGGTCGCCCGCGCCGTCCGCGAGTGCCTCGCCACCCGGCACGTCACCGACGTCGTGGTCTCCACCGACGACGCGGCCATCGCGGCCGCCGCCCGGGAGGCGGGCGCCGAGGTCGTCACCCGGCCCGCCGCCATCGCCGGTGACAAGGCCACCTCCGAGGCGGCCGTGCTGCACGCCATGGACGCCCACGAGGCGCTGCAGGGCGCGGCCGTGGACGTCGTCCTCCTCGTGCAGTGCACCAGCCCCTTCATCGAGCGGGACGACATCGACGGGGTCGTGGCGGCCATCGTCGAGAACGGCGCCGACAGCGCGCTGACCGTCGCCCCGTTCCACGGGTTCGTGTGGCGGGACGCGGCTGACGAGCCCAAGGGCATCGCGGCCGAGCGGACCGCGGCGGAAGGCGGCGGCGTCGCCGTCCTCACCGGTCAGGAGACCAGCGGCGGCTACGGCGTCAACCACGACAAGTCGTTCCGGCCGCGCCGCCAGGACCGCCCCCAGGACCTCCTGGAGACCGGTGCCGTCTACGCGATGGAGGCCACCGGCTTCCGCCGCCACGAGCACCGCTTCTTCGGCCGTACGGAACTCGTCCGCACCGACCCCGCCCGGGTCCTGGAGATCGACGACCCGCACGACCTGGCCCGCGCCCGCGCGCTGGCCCCTCTCCTCGACCTCACCGCCGCCGCGGCACGCACCCTCCCCACCCGGGAGGACATCGACGCGGTCGTCCTCGACTTCGACGGCACCCAGACCGACGACAAGGTGCTGATCGACTCCGACGGACGGGAGTTCGTCACCGTGCACCGCGGTGACGGCCTCGGCATCGCGGCCCTCCGCAAGAGCGGCCTGACGATGCTGATCCTGTCCACGGAGGTGAACCCGGTGGTCGCCGCCCGGGCCCGGAAGCTCAAGATCCCGGTCCTGCACGGCATCGACCGCAAGGACCTCGCACTGAAGCAGTGGTGCGAGGAGCAGGGCATCGCGCCGGAGCGCGTGCTCTACGTCGGCAACGACGTCAACGACCTCCCGTGCTTCGCCCTCGCCGGCTGGCCCGTGGCGGTCGCGAGCGCCCATGACGTCGTGCGCGGCGCCGCACGCGCGGTCACCACCCTCCCCGGTGGCGACGGCGCGATCCGAGAGATCGCCAGCTGGATCCTCGGCCCCTCTCTCGACTCCCTCGAAACCAAGTAAGGAACGCACCTCTCATGTCTGTTCTCAACTCCCGCCTCCGCACCTTCGGTTCGCGCACCGCGGGCCCCGGTCAGCCCGTGTACATCACCGGTGAGATCGGCATCAACCACAACGGCGACCTGGAGAACGCGTTCAAGCTGATCGACGTCGCCGCCGAGGCCGGCTGCGACGCTGTCAAGTTCCAGAAGCGCACGCCCGAGATCTGCACCCCGCGCGACCAGTGGGACATCGAGCGGGACACCCCCTGGGGCCGCATGACCTACATCGACTACCGCCACCGCGTCGAGTTCGGCGAGGACGAGTACCGCCAGATCGACGAGCACTGCAAGAAGCGCGGCATCGACTGGTTCGCCTCCCCGTGGGACACCGAGGCCGTCGCCTTCCTGGAGAAGTTCGACGTCCCGGCCCACAAGGTCGCCTCCGCGTCGCTGACCGACGACGAGCTGCTGCGCGCCCTGCGCGCCACCGGCCGCACCGTCATCCTCTCCACCGGCATGTCGACGCCGAAGCAGATCCGCCACGCGGTCGAGGTCCTCGGCTCCGACAACATCCTGATGTGCCACGCCACGTCGACGTACCCGGCGCAGGCCGAGGAGCTCAACCTCCGCGTCATCAACACCCTCCAGGCCGAGTACCCGAACGTCCCGATCGGCTACTCCGGCCACGAGACCGGCCTGCAGACCACGCTCGCCGCCGTCGCCCTCGGCGCCACCTTCGTCGAGCGCCACATCACCCTCGACCGCGCCATGTGGGGCTCCGACCAGGCCGCCTCCGTGGAGCCGCAGGGCCTCACCCGCCTCGTCCGCGACATCCGCACCATCGAGGCCTCCCTCGGTGACGGCGTCAAGAAGGTCTACGAGTCGGAGCTCGGCCCGATGAAGAAGCTGCGCCGCGTCGCGGGCGTCGTCGCCGAGTCGGAGATCGCCGTCGCGGCCGGCGAGCCCGTGGCCGTCTGATCCGTACGACCCCCACCTCCACCGCGGTCCGGCGCACTCGACCAGCGCCGGGCCGCCACGGCGTCCCCGGGGAGGGCCGCAAATGTCCAGCAGCACGCTGTGCTTCGTCGAGAGCCCGGTGCAGCTCCTCAACGTCCTGGAGTGGGCCCACCACGACGGGGCCACCGCGACCGTCGTCGTCCTGTCGCCCACCGACCCGATGACCCGCGGCCAGCTGCGCCGGATGGCCGAACTCGCCCGCGGGGAAGGCCACACGGTCCGCTGGGAGGAGGCGCGCGGCGGCGCGGCCGCCCCCTTCCAGACGATCGGCGGCCTCGCGGGACCGCTGCGGGCGGCCGACCGGATAGTGATCGGCGACCCGTTCTCCCGCTACGTGCAGCTGCTGCTGACGATCACCCGCGCCCGTGACCTCGTCGTCGTCGACGACGGCACCGCCACGATGGAGTTCGTCTCCCAGCTCGCCCGCGGGGAGCGGCTGGTGCGCTGGCACCGGCGCGGCGGCCGCCCTGGACCCCGCGATCTGGTCTTCGGCCCGATCTCGTCCGCGGCCCGCCGCCGGCTCACCCCGCGGGCGGGCCGCCGGGCGGTGTCCCTGTTCACCTCCATGCCGGTCGACGAGGCCCTCGACGGAGTCACCGTCAGCGCCAACGCGTACGCCTGGACCCGGGCCCGCTTCGGCCCGCCCCGGCTGACCCGCGGCGCCGACCTGGTCGGCACGTCGCTCGTGGAGACCGGCGTCGTCGACCTCGACCGCTATCTCGAAGCGGTCCGCGAGCTGGCCCGCGCGCACGGCGCCACCCGCTACTTCGCGCACCGCCGCGAGAGCGCCGACAAGCTGCACCGGCTGGTCGCCGAGACCGGCCTGGAGGTCGTCCGCCCCGACCTCCCCCTCGAACTGATCGCCCGGCGCGGCCCCATAGGCCGGACGATCCTCAGCTTCCCGTCGACCGTCGTGCACACCCTGCCCATCGCCCTGGAGGGCACCGGCGTCAAGGTCGCGGTCTGCGAGATCGACCCGGCCTGGCTGCGCCAGGGCGTCTCCGACCACGCGCAGGGCTTCCTCGCGGGCATCGCGGGGTCGGCGCGGGGGGTGCGCACGGTGTGAGGCCCGGCGGGTCCGGCCCGCCGGGACGGCACGGCGAAATCCCCTGGACCCGGGCCACCCGGGCCGCCTAGCCTGCCTTCCGTGACCAGCCCCGAGTCCGACAGACTCCGGCCACCGGCAGCCGTCCGGTGGCCTTCTTCCGCGCAGCGCCGAGGCATCCCCTCCGGATCCCGCCTCCGCTGACGCCTGCCATCGGACGCACTGCCGTACCGCGACCTTTCCCTTTCGTCGTTCGTACGGTCACGGAGTCCGCTGTGCCCTTCACCCTCCATCTGCTCGCCCTCGCCGTCTTCGCGCAGGGCACCTCCGAATTCATGCTGTCCGGCCTCCTGACGGACATCGCCCACGACCTGGGCGTCTCCGTCCCCGCCGCCGGCGCGCTCACCTCGGCCTTCGCCGTCGGCATGATCGTCGGGGCGCCGCTCATGGCGGTCCTCGCGGTCCGCCGCTCGCGCCGCGCGGCGCTCCTCGGCTCGCTGTCGGTGTTCCTGCTCGCGCACGTGGCGGGCGCCCTCACCAGCAGCTACGGCGTGCTGCTCGCGACCCGCGTCGTCGCCGCGCTCGCCAACGCCGGGTTCCTCGCGGTCGCCCTCGCCACGGCCGCGGCCCTGGTGGCCCCCGACGCCAAGGGCCGCGCCACGTCGATCCTGCTCGGCGGCACCACCCTGGCCTGCGTCGCGGGCGTGCCGGGCGGCGCGCTGCTCGGCCAACTCCTCGGCTGGCGCGCCGCGTTCTGGGCGGTCGCGCTGATCTGCGTGCCCGCGCTCGTGGCGGTCGTGCGGTCGGTCCCGGCGGGCGGCGGCTCCCGGGCCGGGGTCCGCGGCGAACTCCCCGCCCTGCGCAGCCCCCGCCTGCTGACGGCCCTGCTGCTCGGCGCCCTGGTCAACGCGGCCACCTTCGCTACGTTCACCTACCTCGCGCCCCTGGCCACCGAGGTGACCGGGATCGGGGCGGACCGGGTACCCGTGCTGCTCGCCCTGTTCGGGCTCGGCTCGTTCACCGGGGTGAGCGTGGCGGGCCGGCTCTCGGACGCCCGGCCGCTGCCGGTCCTCGTGGGCGGCGGCGCGGCGCTGGCCGCGGGCTGGCTGCTGCTCGCCCTCACCGCGGGGAACGCGCCGGTCACCCTGGCCCTCGCCTTCGTGCAGGGCGCCCTGTCCTTCGCGGTCGGCTCGACCCTGATCGCCCGCGCCCTCTACGCGGCGTCCGGCGCGCCCACCCTCGCGGGCGGCCTCGCGACGGCCGCCCTGAACGTCGGGGCGGCGCTCGGGCCCTGGGCCGGCGGGCTCGCGATCGGGGGCGGCCACGGATACCGGGCGGTGCCGGGGGTGAGCGCGGGGCTCGTGCTGGCCGCGTTCGCGGTGGCGGCCCTCGCCGCGTACAGGCGTTCGTACGGAGACACGGCGAAAGCCCCGGTGTAGCCGCAGGTCGAAAGAGTCGTCATACCCGTCTGGCGCGATCCATATGCGTAGCGCGGCCAGGTTTCTTACCCCAATCTGGCTGAACTTTTGTTGATCGAGGGTTAGTTGGCCTGTGCATCGCCCTACCCTTCAGAGGGTGAACCAGACGATGTCCCGAGAGTCCGAGGCCGACAAGCCGGGGGAACCCACCCCGGGCGGCGCCCTCCCCGGTGTGCTGCCCGACGCGCTGCGCGCAGAACTCGTCGCCTTCCGACGTGACTTGCACATGCACCCCGAGCTGGGCAACCAGGAGTTCCGTACCACCGCCGCACTCAAGACCCGCCTGGAGAAGGCCGGGCTCACACCGCGCGTGCTCGGCATCGGCACCGGACTCATCTGTGACATCGGCACCGACGCCGGTGAGTGGACCGGCGGCCGCGGCATGCTCGCGCTGCGCGCCGACATCGACGCGCTGCCCATCCCGGACACCAAGGCGGACTGCGCGTACCGCTCCACCGTCCCGGACCGGGCGCACGCCTGCGGCCACGACGTGCACACCACCGTCGTGCTCGGGGCCGGCCTGGTCCTCGCCGAGCTGCACCGGGCCGGCCGGCTCCCGCACCCGGTCCGGCTGATCTTCCAGCCCGCCGAGGAGGTGCTGCCCGGCGGCGCCCCCGACGCCATCGAGTGCGGTGTGCTCGACGGCGTGCGGCGGATCGTCGGCGTGCACTGCGACCCGAAGGTCGAGGCCGGCCGGATCGGGCTGCGGCACGGCGCCATCACCAGTGCCTGCGACCGGCTTGAGGTCACGCTCGACGGGCCCGGCGGCCACACCGCGCGCCCCCACCTCACCACCGACCTGGTCACCGCCGCCGCCAAGGTCGCCACCGACGTGCCCGCGCTCGTCGCCCGCCGGGTCGACGCCCGCTCCGGGCTCGCCGTCACCTGGGGCCGCCTGGAGACCGGTCACGCGTGCAACGTGATCCCGCAGCACGCCGAGCTCTCCGGCACCGTCCGCTGCCTGGACATCGAGGCGTGGCGGCACGCGCCCGACCTGGTGCACGGCGCGATCCAGGAGATCGCCGACCAGTACCGCGCCAAGCCCGTCGTGAACTACATCCGCGGCGTGCCGCCGGTCGTCAACGACCCGGCGGTGACCGATCTGCTGCGCGACGCCATGGTCACCCGGCTCGGCCCCGACTCCGTCGAGGACACCCAGCAGAGCCTGGGCGGCGAGGACTTCTCCTGGTACCTGGAGCACGTGCCGGGCGCGATGGCCCGGCTCGGGGTGAAGGCCCCGGGGGAGCGTGGCAGCAGGGACCTGCACCAGGGGGACTTCGACGCCGACGAGTCCGCGATCACGGTGGGCGTGGAGCTCTTCACGGCGGCGGCGCTGCTCGACGCGGGGGAGTGAGCGGAGCGGTCGGTTCGACACCGTTCGCCGGAGTGCTTCACCGGCCCGTAACCGGCGGGCGGCACGAATCGATAACGGCCCGTTCGCAGGGCATTCCTAGGAGTGTCTACGCGCGTTATCGTGCGCCGAACTGAGCGCCATTTCAGGCGTGTTGGATGATTGGGGAACTTCCTGATGCGTCGAATATCACGGCTGACGCAGATTGCCGTCGGCGTCACCGGCCTGGCGCTCGCCGCCACCGCTTGTGGCGGCACCAGCTCCGAGAAGAACGCGGGTGGTGAGGGCAAGTCCGACCTGGGCCTGGCCATCGCCTACGACGTGGGCGGCCGGGGCGACCAGTCGTTCAACGACTCCGCGTACGAGGGCCTGGTCAAGAGCCAGAAGGAGTTCGGCTACAAGACCGCCGACCAGGAGCCGAAGGACGGCGAGTCCGACGACGACAAGGCCCAGCGGCTCTCCAACCTGGCCAAGGCCGGCTACAACCCGGTCGTCGGCATCGGGTACGCCTACGGCCCGGCGATGACCGAGGTGTCGAAGAAGTTCCCGAAGACCACGTTCGGCATCGTCGACTCGGTCGTCGAGGGCAAGAACGTCGCCTCCCTGGTCTTCGCCGAGAACGAGTCGTCCTACCTGGCCGGCGTGGCCGCCGCCAAGGCGACCAAGACGAACCACGTCGGCTTCGTCGGCGGCGTCGACAACGAACTGATCAACAAGTTCCAGGCCGGCTTCGAGCAGGGCGTCGCCGACACCAAGAAGGGCATCAAGGTCGACGTCCAGTACCTGGACGAGGACCCGGCCAAGGGCTTCGCGAGCCCGGACCTCGGTGAGGCCGCCGCCGGCAAGCAGCTGGAGGACGGCGCCGACGTGCTGTACCACGCGGCCGGTCTCTCGGGGCAGGGCGTGATCAAGGCGGCCGCCGAGCAGAAGAAGTGGGTCATCGGCGTCGACTCCGACCAGTACAAGCAGCAGTCGCTGGCCAAGTACAAGGACTACATCCTCACCTCCGCGCTCAAGGAGGTCGGCGGCTCGGTCTACGCGCTGGCGAAGTCGGTCAAGGACGGCAAGCCGCTGAGCGGCGTGCAGACCTTCGACCTCAAGGTCGACGGCGTGGGCGCCTCCGAGTCGAACCCCAAGTTCCAGGAGATCGCCGGTCTCGCCGACGCCGTCGCCAAGGCCAAGAAGGGCATCATCGACGGCACGATCAAGGTGGACACCAAGCCGAAGAAGTGAGTTGTACGTATGACGTCGAATCCGTCATACGTACAACGTCGAGGGCGGGCGCCGGACTCTTCGGCGTCCGCCCGTCTTCGCATTCGGAAAGCCCCGTCGGGAGTGTGGCGAGCGCCTCGCATCGCCCTGGTAACAAGTTGGACAGACAGGGTTTTATGTTTTGTCTACGCGCGTTACTGTGCGGCGAACTCAGCGTCGGGTCCTCTGCGCCGGCGCTTGTACGAAGGAGCACTTCTCAATGCGCCGGGTTTCCCGCATAGCGGTCGCAGGCACCGCGACCGCCTCGCTCGCTCTCGCCCTCTCCGCCTGTGGCGGCACCTCCTCCGACGCCCAGTCGTCCGACGACGGCGGCAAGGCCAAGGGCCTCGCCATCGCCTACGACGTGGGCGGCCGTGGCGACCAGTCCTTCAACGACGCCGCCTACGAGGGCCTGGTCAAGAGCCAGAAGGAGTTCGGCTACAAGACCGCCGACCAGGAGCCGAAGGACGGCGAGTCCGACGACGACAAGACCCAGCGCCTGGTGCAGCTGGCGAAGATGGGCTACAACCCGGTCGTCGGCATCGGCTACTCCTACGCCCCGGCCGTGAAGGAGGCCGCGGCGAAGTACCCGAAGACCACCTTCGGCATCGTCGACGACTCCTCGGTCCAGGGCAAGAACATCGCGGACCTGGTCTTCCAGGAGAACGAGGTCTCCTACCTGGCCGGCGTCACCGCCGCCCTGAAGACCAAGACCGACCACGTCGGCTTCGTCGGCGGCGTCGACAACGCGCTGATCAACAAGTTCGAGGCCGGCTTCCGCCAGGGCGTCGCGGACACCAAGAAGAGCATCAAGGTCGACGTCCAGTACCTGGACGAGGACCCGGCCAAGGGCTTCGCCTCGCCGGACCTGGGCAAGGCCGCCGCCGAGAAGCAGCTGGAGGACGGCGCCGACGTGGTCTACCACGCCGCGGGCCTGTCCGGGCAGGGCGTCATCGAGGCCGCCGCCGCCGCGAAGAAGTACGCGATCGGCGTCGACTCCGACCAGTACAACCAGGAAGCCCTGGCGAAGTACAAGAGCTCCATCATCACCTCGGCCACCAAGGGTGTCGCCGAGTCGATCTACAAGCTCGCCAAGTCCGTCCAGGACGGCAAGCCGGAGACCGGCGTCATCACCGGCAACCTGAAGTCGGGTGAGGTCGCCCTCGCCGACTCCAACCCGGAGTTCAAGAACGACGCGAAGCTCCAGGCGGCCCTGAAGAAGGCCGAGGCGGGCATCGTCGACGGCTCCGTCAAGGTGCCCGTCAAGTAGTCCGCGAGCGGTCCGCCTCCGTCTTCGGCGGACCTGCCACGCAGGAACCGGGGTACGGGGATCCCTCCCCGTACCCCGTTCGTGCGATCCTGCTCGGCATCGCATCCCGTACTCGAACTCACTCCTCGCACACCGCTGTTGGGGCGCTACGCGTGTAGGCCGGCCCCCTTTCCCAGGAGAGTGCGCCATCGCCACGACAAGCTCCCCGCCGACCGCCGTCGCCGTAGAACTCAAGGGCATCACCAAGCGGTTCCCCGGTGTCGTCGCCAACCACGACATCTGCCTCACCGTCCGCAAGGGCACCGTGCACGCCCTGGTCGGCGAGAACGGTGCGGGCAAGTCCACGCTCATGAAGATCCTCTACGGCATGCAGAAGCCGGACGAGGGCACCATCGCCATCCACGGCGAACAGGTCTCGTACTCCTCGCCGGCCGACGCCATCGCCCGCGGCATCGGCATGGTCCACCAGCACTTCATGCTGGCGGACAACCTCACGGTCCTGGAGAACGTGGTCCTCGGCAGCGAGAAGCTGTACGGGATCGGCGGCAAGGCCCGCCGCAAGATCCTGGAGATATCCGAGCGCTACGGCCTCGGCGTGCGCCCCGACGTCCTCGTCGAGGACCTCGGCGTCGCCGACCGCCAGCGCGTGGAGATCCTCAAGGTCCTCTACCGCGGCGCCACCACCCTGATCCTCGACGAGCCGACCGCCGTCCTCGTCCCGCAGGAGGTCGACGCGCTCTTCGACAACCTGCGCGAGCTCAAGTCCGAGGGCCTGGCGGTCATCTTCATCTCCCACAAGCTGGGCGAGGTGCTCTCCGTCGCGGACGAGATCACCGTGATCCGGCGCGGCACGACCGTCGGCACGGCCGTCCCCGCCGAGACGACCTCCAAGCAGCTCGCCGAGCTGATGGTCGGCAGCGAACTCCCGACGCCCGAGACCGCGGAGTCCACCGTCACCGACCGCCCGGTCCTCCAGGTCGAGGAGCTGCGCCTGGCCGCCCCCGGCGGCGGCAAGCCGCTGCTCGACGGCATCTCCTTCACGATCCACGCCGGTGAGGTGCTCGGCCTCGCGGGCGTCGAGGGCAACGGCCAGACCGAGCTGATCGAGACCCTGATCGGCCTGGAGCAGGCCGACAGCGGCACCGTCCGCCTCCTCGGCGACGACGTCACCGGCTGGCCCACGCGCAGGCGCCGCGAGTCCGGCGTCGGCTACATCCCCGAGGACCGCCACCGCCACGGCCTCCTCCTGGACGCCCCGCTGTGGGAGAACCGGATCCTCGGCCACGTCACCGAGGCCCCCAACTCCAAGGGCATGTGGCTCGACCCGAAGGCCGCGCAGGCCGACACCGAGCGGATCGTCAAGGAGTACGACGTCCGCACCCCCGGCATCGACGTGACGGCGGCCTCCCTCTCCGGCGGCAACCAGCAGAAGCTGATCGTCGGCCGCGAGATGTCGCACAGCCCGAAGTTCCTGATCGCCGCCCACCCCACCCGCGGTGTGGACGTCGGCGCGCAGGCCCAGATCTGGGACCAGATCCGCGAGGCCCGCCGCGAAGGGCTGGCCGTGCTGCTCATCTCGGCCGACCTCGACGAACTGATCGGCCTCTCCGACACCCTCCGGGTCATCTACGACGGCCGCCTGGTCGCCGACGCCGACCCGGCCTCCATCACCCCGGAAGAGCTGGGATCCGCCATGACCGGTGCCGCCTCGGGCCACCTGGAGCACACGGAAGACGGTGCCTGACCATGAACATCTTCAAGCGCTGGTCCGCGGCGCACACTGAGAGGGTCCTGCTCGCGGCGGCCGGTCCCGTCATCGCCCTGGTCGTGGCGTTCACGCTGACCTCGATCGTGCTCGCGGCCTCCGGGGAGAACCCCTTCGAGCCGTTCTCGATCATGTTCGAGCAGGCGACGTTCTCCGACGTCCAGGTCCTCATCATCAATGACGCCGCCGGTCTCTACATCGGCGCGCTCGCGGTGGCCGTCGGCTTCCGGATGAACCTCTTCAACATCGGCGTCGAGGGCCAGTACCGGCTCGCCGCCTGCGTCACCGCCATCGTCGGCGCGCACATCGCCTTCCCGGCGTTCCTGCAGATCCCGCTGCTCATCCTGTCGGCCGCGGTCACGGGCGCGATCTGGTCCGGCATCGCCGGCGTCCTCAAGGTGACCCGCGGCGTGAGCGAGGTCGTCTCCACGATCATGCTCAACTCCATCGCCGCGTCGGTGATCTCCTACCTCACCCTGGAGGACGCCTTCGGCGTCGCCGTCGGCAACAACCGGACCACCGGCGAGATGGACAAGGCCGGCTGGTTCCCGGGCATCGACATGGGCGAGGGCGTCGGCACGATCTACGGCTTCGTCATCGTCGGAGTCGCCCTCGGCGTCATCTACTGGCTGATGCTCAACCGCACCCGGTTCGGCTTCGACCTGCGCGCCTCGGGCGCCTCCGAGTCCGCGGCCGCCGCCTCCGGCGTCTCGGCGAAGAAGATGGTCCTCACCGCGATGCTCCTGTCGGGCGCGATCGCGGGCCTCGCCGGCCTGCCGACGCTGCTCGGCTCGACGCACACCTTCTCCGACTCCTTCCCGGCCTCGCTCGGCTTCAACGCCATCACCGTGGCGCTGCTCGGCCGCAACAGCCCGGCGGGCATGGCGCTCGCCTCGCTGCTGCTGTCCTGGCTGTTCAACGCGGCCGACCCGCTCGACCTCCAGGGCTACAGCTCCGAGATCGCCACGATCATGCAGGGCCTGATCGTGATCGCCGTGGTCGTCTCCTACGAGTCGGTCCGCGTCTGGGGCACCCGCCGCCAGCAACAGCGCGTCGGCGCCGAACTCGCCGCGGGCCACGTCCTCGGCACCACCGACAGCGACGACACCAACGACACGAAGAAGGAGGTGGCGGCCCGATGAGCACGGCTCCCGCACTCGACAAGACGCCGGCCGCCGCCCCGGCGGCCCGGCGCAAGCTCAGCCTTCCCGTCCTGCTCCTGATCATCGCCGGGCTGCTCTGCCTGGTCTCGGCGGTCCGCCTGATCACCGACGCCGACGGCCTCACCTCCGTCAGCCAGATGTCCACGGCACTGCGCCTCGCCGTCCCGATCGGCATGGCCGGTCTGGGCGGTCTGTGGGCCGAGCGGGCGGGCGTCGTCAACATCGGCCTCGAGGGCATGCTCATCCTCGGCACCTGGTTCGGCGCCTGGGCCGGCTACCAGTGGGGTCCGTGGACCGGCGTCGTCGCCGCCCTGATCGGCGGCGCGATCGGCGGCCTGGTGCACGCTCTCGCGACGGTCACCTTCAACGTGAACCACATCGTCTCCGGTGTGGCCATCAACATCCTGGCCCTCGGCGCCACCCGCTACCTCTCGGTCCTCACCTACGACGGCATGGAGGGCGCCACCTCCCGCCAGTCGCCCGCGGTGCCGAGCCTCGGCGAGTTCACGGTCCCCGGCCTCGCGGACGCCCTCGGCGACCTCAACAAGCAGGGCTACTTCCTGATATCCGACCTCGCCGGCCTGCTCGGCGGCGTGATGACCCGGGTCTCCTGGCTGACGCTGATCGCGGTCGCCCTCGTCCCGATCTCCTGGTGGATCCTGTGGCGCACCTCGTTCGGGCTGCGCCTGCGCTCCTGCGGCGAGAACCCGATCGCGGCCGAGTCGCTCGGCGTCAACGTGATCAAGTACAAGTACCTGGCCGTGATCATCTCGGGCGCGCTGGCCGGCCTCGGCGGCGCCTTCCTCTCCATGGTCTCCTCCAACTACTACCTGGAGGGCCAGACCGGCGGCCGCGGCTACATCGGCCTCGCCGCGATGATCTTCGGCAACTGGATGCCGGGCGGACTCGCCCTGGGCGCGGGCCTGTTCGGCTACAGCGACACCCTCAAGGTCCGCGGCGGCACGGAGAACACGCACGCGCTGCTCCTGCTGATCGCGATCCTGGCGCTGCTCGCGGTGGCCTGGCTGATCTGGAAGAAGAAGTACGTGGGCGGCGTCGTGACGCTCGCCGTCTCGGTGCTGCTCTTCTTCTGGTACGCGTCCACGGACTCGGTGCCCAGCCAGGTCGCCACGGCCATGCCGTACGTCCTGACCATGCTGGTTCTGGCACTCTCGGCCCAACGGCTGCGCATGCCGAAGGCGGACGGACAGCCGTACCGGAAGGGACAGGGCAAGTGACCGACACCGACTGGGAGGCCCTGCGGGCGGCCGCGCGCGAGGCCATGTCCCGTGCCTACGCCCCGTACTCGGGCTTCCCGGTCGGTGCGGCGGCCCGCGTCGACGACGGCCGCACGGTCACCGGCTGCAACGTCGAGAACGCCTCGTACGGCATAGGGCTGTGCGCCGAGTGCGGGCTGGTCTCGCAGCTGCAGCTCACGGGCGGCGGGCGGCTGACGCACTTCACGTGCGTGGACGGCAAGGGCGACCTGCTCATGCCGTGCGGCCGCTGCCGTCAGCTGCTGTACGAGTTCGGCGGCCGGGAGCTGCTCCTGGAGACGCCGGGCGGGGTGCGGACGCTGGCGGAGATGCTGCCGGACGCGTTCGGCCCCGAGCACCTGAACTGACGGTTCCCGCACGTGCGTCGGGCCCGGTACCGCTCTCGCGGTGCCGGGCCCGACGCGTTGGGGGGACGGGCCGGTCAGTGCTTGCGCCCCGCGGCCGGGGCGGGGTCGAGGACGGATTCCCGGTCCGCCTTCACCTGCGGCGTCTATGCGCGTAGAGTCGGCGGGATCCACGCGCGCACCTCGCACGCCCGAGCCGGAAGGAATGCCATGGACGTCATCTCCGTCATCCGTACGAAGCGGGACCGGGGCCGCCTCAGCGACGCCCAGATCGACTGGGTCGTCGACGCGTACACCCGGGGCGAGGTCGCCGACGAGCAGATGTCGGCGCTGGCCATGGCGATCTTCCTGAACGGGATGGACCGCGCGGAGATCGCCCGCTGGACGGCCGCGATGATCGACTCCGGCGAGCGGATGGACTTCTCGGTCCTCGCGCGGCC
Source organism: Streptomyces sp. KL116D (assembly GCF_030766975.1). Taxonomy (NCBI): domain Bacteria; kingdom Bacillati; phylum Actinomycetota; class Actinomycetes; order Kitasatosporales; family Streptomycetaceae; genus Streptomyces; species Streptomyces sp. KL116D. Next base: position 26,134 of record NZ_JASERH010000043.1, read on the forward strand.
CGCCGCCGACAAGCACTCCACGGGCGGCGTCGGCGACAAGATCACGCTGCCGCTCGCCCCCCTCGTCGCGGCCTGCGGCGCCGCCGTGCCGCAGCTGTCCGGGCGGGGCCTGGGCCACACCGGCGGCACCCTCGACAAGCTGGAGGCGATCCCCGGCTGGCGCGCGGACATCTCGAACGAGGAGATGATGCGGACCCTGGCGGACGTGGGCGCCGTGATCTGCGCGCCCGGCAGCGGCCTCGCCCCCGCCGACAAGAAGCTCTACGCGCTGCGCGACGTCACGGCGACCGTGGACTGCATCCCGCTGATCGCCTCCTCGATCATGTCGAAGAAGATCGCGGAGGGCACCGGCTCCCTGGTGCTCGACGTGAAGGTCGGCACGGGCGCCTTCATGCGTGAGCTCGACCAGGCCCGGGAACTCGCGGCCACGATGGTCGGGTTGGGCGCCGACCACGGTCTGCCGACGGTCGCGCTCGTGACGGACATGAACACCCCGCTCGGCCTGACCGCGGGCAACGCGCTCGAAGTACGGGAATCCGTCGAGGTGCTGGCCGGCGGCGGCCCCGCCGACGTCGTCGAGCTCACCCTCGCCCTGGCCCGCGAGATGCTCGACGCGGCCGGCCTGAAGGACGCCGACCCGGCGAAGGCCCTCGCGGACGGCTCGGCGATGGACGCGTGGCGGCGGATGATCGCGGCGCAGGGCGGTGACCCCTCGGCCGCGCTGCCGGTGGCCCGCGAGACGCACGTCGTGACGGCGCCGCGGTCCGGCGTCCTCACCCGGCTCGACGCCCTCTCGGTGGGCCTCGCGGCCTGGCGGCTCGGCGCCGGCCGGGCCCGCAAGGAGGACCCGGTGCAGGCCGCCGCCGGCATAGAACTGCACGCGAAGCCGGGCGACCCGGTCGTCGCGGGCCGCCCCCTGCTGACCCTGCACACGGACACGCCCGAGCGCTTCGCGTACGCCCTGGAGGCGCTGGACGGCGGCTACGACATCGCGCCCGCGGGGACGGAGTTCACGGCGGGCCCGATCGTGCTGGAACGCATCGGCTGACCCGGGGTTCCATCGTTCGGGAGGACGGGACCGGTGCACGCGCGCCGGTCCCGTCCGGCCTGCGTTCCGGTGCTGCTCGGCGGCGCCGCCGCCCGGAGGGCCGGCCTCACCCCAGCAACGCCGCGACCACCACGAGCACCGGCACCGACACCATCGTCGACAGCAGGATCGACTCCCGGGCCAGCCGCTCGCCCACCCGGTAGCGGCTCGCGTACGTGAAGAGGTTCTGGGCCGCCGGGAGCGCCGAGGTCACCACGACGTCCAGGAGGCGGGCGCCGTGCAGGCCGAACACGAACGAGGCCAGGGCCCAGGCCGCCAGTGGCTGGCCGATCGCCTTGAGGGACGTCGACAGCAGCACCGGCACCCGGTCCGCGCCGCGCCCGCCCGGCCAGGAACTGCCGCACAGCGAGATCCCGAACGCGATCAGGATCGCCGGGACCGACATGTTCGCGATCAGTTCCAGCGGGTCGAAGACGGGGGAGGGCACCGTCCAGCCCGTCGCCGACACCAGCACCCCGGACAGCGAGCCGATCGCGATCGGATTGCGGAACGGCGTGAAGAGGCGCTGCGCCCAGGTGAGTCGCGGGCCCGACGACGCCTCCGCCAGGTCCAGGATCGTCAGCGCGACCGGCGTCACCACGATCTGCTGGAAGAGCAGGACCGGCGCCACCAGCGACGCGTCGCCCAGCACGTACACCGCGATCGGGATGCCCAGGTTCCCCGAGTTCACGTACGAGGAGCAGAGCGCGCCGATCGTGGTGCGGCCCACGCCCCAGCGGCGCACGACCCCCACCGTCACGAAGACGCTGGCCACCGCCACCGTGGACAGCGCGGTGACCAGCAGGCTCGGCGAGAGGATCAGCGACAGGTCCGCCTTGGCGAGCATCGTGAAGAGCAGGGCGGGCGTCGCCACGTGGAAGGCCAGCTTGGTGAGGACCTCACGGCCGCCGTCGCCCAGATAGCCGCGCCGGCCGATGACGTAGCCGACCGCGATGACGATGGCGATGACCGCGAACCCGTTGAGTACCCCCTGCACGTACCCCACCCTCGGACGCGGAGGAACCGCAGGTCAACGTTGATCCAGCTCAACGTGACCCAGCACACGCCGCGTATCCGGACGGCACCGATGAGTTCCGGCCCGCCGCCCGGTCCTGAATACGTGGCTGCTTCCTCGTCTCCTTCTGTCGTGGTGGTCGCCGGGCCGATCAGACCCGGCGACGCACCCGGGCTGTGCGAGCGCGTCCTCGCCGCCCGGGCGATCACGCCGACCGTGGTCGTCGACGTCTCCGGAGTGACCGGCACCGACCTCGCGACCATCGACGCCCTCGCCCGGATGCAGCTCGCGGCCCGCCGGGCCGGGGGACGGATCCGGCTGCGCGATCCGTCCCCGAAGCTGGCCCTGCTGATCCAACTCGCCGGTCTGGCCGGCGTGCTGAGAGCCGAGGCGCCCGGAGCGGACGACTCAGGCGTCGAGGTGCTCCGGGACGCCGAACAGCGGGAACCACCGCTTGCTGAGGTCCAGGAAGCAGTGGAATCCGGCGATCCGGCCCTCTGAGATCTCCAGGACCTGGATCGCCCACGGCGTGAACCCGCCGTTCTCCGGGTCGGGCTTGTAGTGGGCGAACGCCGGCGTCCCGTTCGCCGAGACCGGCAGCAGGCGGGAGCCCTCGCACTCGTGGCCGAGCGTGAGCATGAAGCCCGTGATGTCGTCCGTGCCGCGCAGCCAGAGGTCGAACGGCGGCATCGTCATGACGGCGTCCTCGGCCAGGAGCTCGGTGAGCGCCTTCATGTCATAGCCCTCGAAGGCCGTGACGTAGCGCTCCAGGAGCTTCTGCTGCTCGTCGTCGAGCGGGTTCGCCGTCGCCGAGTCGGCGGGGGGTGCCTCCGCGAGCGTGGCACGGGCCCGCTGCAGCGCGCTGTTCACCGACGCCACCGAGGTGTCGAGCAGCTCCGCGACCTCCTGCGCCTTCCAGGCCAGGACCTCGCGCAGGATCAGCACCGCCCGCTGCTTCGACGGCAGTTGCTGCAGGGCCGCGACGAACGCGAGCCGCACGGACTCGCGGGCCACGGCCGCCTCGGCCGGATCGTGCACGGTCGGCAGGACACGGGCGTCGGGCATCGGCTCCAGCCAGACATTGTCGGGGCGCGGATTCAGTGCGGCCTGCGCGAGCGGCGCGGCGGCCGTCAGGTCCATCGGACGGGCCCGCTTGTTCCCCGCGTTCAGCAGGTCCAGGCAGACGTTCGTCGCGATCCGGTACAGCCACGAGCGCAGCGAGGAGCGGCCCTCGAACTTGTCGAAGCTGCGCCAGGCCCGCACCATCGTGTCCTGCACGGCGTCCTCGGCCTCGAACGCCGAGCCCAGCATCCGATAGCAGTACCCGGTCAGCTCGACCCGGTACTTCTCCAGGTCTTCGAGTCCGGCCTTCGTCGCGGTGTCGCTCATTGTCCAACGCCCCCAAGCGGCTGTGAGTCCCAGCACTCCGCAAGCTACCGCAGCCCACTGACAACGGCCCCCGGACCGGCGAAACGCGCAGGTCCGAGGGCCGGGGTGGTCATGCGAGGGACGCCTGCCACCGGGAGTGGCCGGGTGGTCTCAGTGCGCGTGCGCCGCTCCGCGCACCGTCCCGCGGGCCGTGGCCCGCGCCGCGTACGTGCCCCACACCGTGATCGAGACGACGCCGAGCACCGCGACGAAACCGAGGGCGACCGTGCCGCCCCAGCCCGCCGCGTGGAAGGCGACCGCGCCGACGGCCGAGCCGACGCTGGAGCCGATGTAGTACGCGGACTGGTACAGCGCCGACGCCTGCGCCCTGCCCTGCGTGGCGGTGTGGCTGACGGACGACGACGCGGTCGCGTGCCCGGCGAAGAAGCCCGCCGTGATCAGCATCAACCCGAGCAGCACGACGAGCAGTTGGGGCACCAGGGCGAGCAGCAGGCCCGCCGTCGTGGTGCCCGCGGCCAGGTACAGGGTGCCGCGCCGCCCGAGCCGCGCGACCAGCTTCCCGGCCGCGGCCGACGAGGCCGTGCCCACGAGGTAGATCAGGAAGATCGAGCCGACGACGCCCTGCGGGAGGGAGAACGGGGCCGCCGTGAGCCGGTAGCCGATCACCGTGTAGACCGCGCCGAACACCATCATGAACAGCGCGCCGATCACGTACAGGCGGCGCAGCAGCGGATTGGCGAGGTGGCCGCCGACCGTCCGGGCGAGCGCCCGGGGCCGCAGCGAGCCCGGCGTGAAGTTCCGCGGCGCCGGCAGCAGCATCCGGAAGGCGATCGCGCAGACCACCGCGATCACCCCGATGGTGCCGACGGCCGCCCGCCAGCCCCACGCCTGCGCGATCCAGCCGCCGATGACCCGGCCGCTCATGCCGCCGATGGAGTTGCCCGCGACGAACAGGCCGATGGCCGCGACCAGCGCATTCGGCCGCACCTCCTCCGCGAGGTACGCCATCGCCGAGGCCGGCAGCCCGGCCAGTGCCGCGCCCTGCAGCGCCCGCAGCGCGATCAGCACGCCGAGGTTCGGCGCGAAGGGGACCAGCAGCCCGAGCGTGACCGCCACCGACAGGGAGGCCGTCATCACCGTGCGCCGCCCGAACCGCTCCGACAGGGCGCTCAGCGGCAGCACGCACAGCGCGAGCGCGCCGGTCGCACCGGACACCGTCCAGCTCGCCGCGCTCGCGCTGGCGCCGAAGTCGGCGGAGACGAGGGGGAGCAGGGCCTGCGTGGAGTACAGCAGCGCGAAGGTCGCGACACCGGCGAGGAACAGGGCGAGGCTCATCCGGCGGTAGCCGGGCCCGCCCGGACTCATGCGGGTGTCACCGGAGGAAGGCGAAGGGACGGGGGCGGCGACCGCAGGGCTGGCGGCCGCCCGGCTACTGGCAGGAGGCATACCGACGAAGGTAGGACCGCCCGACTCATGCGTCCAATGCATGAACACTCCATAATCGTTCCCATGGAGCATGAGCAGAGGTCACGGCGGCGCCCGTCACCGTCCAGTGACGCAGAAGACATGGTCACCCTCCTCGCGCCGCGGCTCTCCTACTTCGCCGCGGTCGCCCGCACCGAGCACGTCACCCGCGCCGCGCAGGAGCTGAACGTCCCGCAGTCGACGCTGTCGCGCGCGATGGTCCGGCTCGAACAGGACCTGGGCGTCGAACTGTTCGCCCGGCACGGCCGCACGGTGTCGCTCACGCCCGCGGGCCGCACCTTCCTCGGCTCGGTCGACCGGGCCCTCGGCGAGGTGGAGAAGGCGGCCGAGTCCGTCCGCGCCGACGCCGATCCGGAATCGGGCAAGGTCGCCTTCGGCTTCCTGCACACCATGGGTACGGAGACGGTGCCCGGCCTGATCCGCGCCTTCCGCGCCGACCATCCCCGGATCCGCTTCAGCCTCGTGCAGAACTACGGCGAGGCCATGCTGGAGAAGCTGCGCGCGGGCGAGCTCGACCTCTGCCTCACCTCTCCGGTGCCGGACGCCCCCGGTCTGGTGGCCCGCCGCCTCGACGAGCAGCGGCTGCGCCTCGTCGTCCCCGAGGACCACCGCCTCGCCACCCGCAAGCGCATCCGCCTCGCCGAGACCGCGGACGAGGTGTTCGTCACGCTGGAGCCCGGCTACGGGCTGCGCCGCATCACCGACGACCTGTGCGCGGAGGCGGGCTTCAAGCCGCGGATCGCGTTCGAGGGCGAGGAGGCGGAGACGCTGCGGGGTCTGGTCGCGGCGGGGCTCGGGGTGGCCCTGCTGCCGCCACCGGCCGTGCCGCGCCCCGGCGTTGTGGAGCTGGCGGTCACCGGGCAGCGGGCGGTCCGGGAGATCGGGGTGGCCTGGCTCGACGGCCACCCGGACACCCCGCCGGTCGCCGCGTTCAAGAAGTTCCTGCTGTCCCGGCGGGGGCGGTTGCTCCCGGAGCAGGCGGGGCTGGAGTAGCGCGCCCGTGCCACCATGCCAGGAGGCGGCGGACGGCCGAGGGACGACGGGCGGGCAGGACAGGGTGGGCGAACGTTCCGGGGCATCCGACGACTGGGCGGTCAAGGCGCGGCGGTTCGGCCGGGCGGGCCTGTTCCTCGTCCTGGCCGGCGCCGTCCTGTTCGCCCTCGTCCCGCTCGCCGAGGCGGACAACCGGGCGTACGCGGCGGCCCCCGACTGCCCCGCGGGCACCCGCGCCGACACCTGCCGGGCCGCCGTCACGGAGACCGTCACGGCCAAGGGCCGCGACTCCGACGACCGGAACGCCCGCTCCTACCTGCGGCTGCGGGCCGCCGGCGCCCCCGCGGCCGACGACCACCGGGTCGAGTTCACCGACCCCGGTCCGGTCCACGACGCGGTGCGCCGCGGCGACCGGGTCACCGTCACGTACTGGAAGGACCAGGTCAGGGCGGTCCGGTTCGGTGACCGTACGCAGCAGGCCGCGCTGTCCCGGGTGCACGACGGCCGGCTGCCCGGCGCGTTCGCCGTGGCGGCGCTGGCCGGCGGGCTCGGCGCCCTCTCGTTCTGGGCGCGCAGCCGCCGCCGGCCGGTGCGCGCGGGCGACCGGTACCCCTGGGGGCACACCGTCGGGTTCGTGACGGGCCTCCTCGTCGCGTGCGCCGGCTTCCCGGTCGTGCTCCTGGGCTCCGACGTGTGGGCGGGCCTGCGGTTCACCGCGGGCGCCGTCGTCCCGGCGCTGCTGTTCTCGGTCCTGGTGTGCTGGTGGTCGGTGCGGCGCGGGCGGCGGGGCCCGGCGAGGGTCGTCCCGGTGCCGCCCGCCGGGCGGCGGGTGCTGCGCGCGGTGGTGCACGGCGACGTGCCCTACAGCAGGCCGGGCTACGACTGCCTGGTGATCGGCGACGGCCCCCCGACGGCCACCCCGGACCCCACGGGGAAGGTCGCGCTCGCCCCGCTCCCGGCGACCCTCACGGTGCGCCGGGTGCGCGAACTCCTCGTCGGGGAACCGCCGTTCGTGCCGCCGAGCCGGCGCGAGACCCCCGTCGTCGTGGAGTGCGCCGACGGCGACCGCACGGTCCTGGTCCTCGCGGGGGAGAACGACGCGCCCCGGGTCCTCGGCGCGCTGCTCGCCGCGGCCGCGGCCGCCGGTACGGACACGGACGCCGGGGACTACCTCCCCAGCGACTGACCGAACCCGGCCGCGAGCGGCATCCGCAGCCCGATCGGCGGCGGCGCGGCGAGCGCGTCCTGGAGCGGCCGGGAGAACGGGCGGCCGAAGAGCGTGCCGAGCGTGAAGTCGGCGGCGAGCGCGGCGACTTCGGGCCGGTGACCGGCCAGACTGTGCCCGTCCGAGTGCACCTCGAACCGGCACACGTCCCGGTTCGCCTTCTTCGCCCGCCCGGCCAGCCGGAACGACAGCTCCGGGTCCGTGCGCCGGTCGTCGGTGCCGTGCACGATCAGGACGCGCCGCCCCGCGAGCTGCTTCACCGGTTCGGGCGGCGCCGCGACGTCGTCCTCCGGCAGCCAAGGGGCGATCGCCAGCACGGAGTTGACGGCCGGGTGGCCGCCTGCGTGCAGGGCCGCGCGTCCGCCCATGTCGACGCCGAGCAGACACACCGGTACGTCCCCGTAGCGGCGCACGACCTCGTCGGCCGCCCACTCGGCGTCCCGGGCGAGCCCGGCCTGCGTGCCGTTCCAGCCGCGGACCCGGTAGTGCACGACGTGCGCGACCAGGCCGTCGTCCCGGCCCGCGCGGGTGAGGCGGCGGGCGAGGGAGCGTATGGCCGGGGCGGCAAGGGGCGACGGTCTGCGGGTGGACGTCTCCTCGCCCGCGGGCAGCAGCAGCACCACGCCGCTGACCGCCCTCGGCACGGGGCCGACCGCCTTGCCGAGCCTGGCCGCACGGACCGGCGTCGCTTGCTGCTGCATGACAGAACAGTGTCAGAAGCCCTGATGTACGCCACCCGTCCGCAGGGTCACTGTTGCGTATCGACCGATCTTGGCCCGGTGGTCCGTCGGCAACGAACCGACAACGAACCGGCGCGATCTACGCGCGTAGGAGTTAGAGTGCCGAAATGACGAGCCAGACCACCGCGAACCCCGACGGCCGCCAGGTGCCGACCCCCGAGCAGATCCGCCGCGCGCCCAAGGTGCTCCTCCACGACCACCTCGACGGCGGCCTGCGCCCGGGCACGATCGTCGACCTGGCGCGCGAGCAGGGCTACGCGAACCTGCCCGAGACCGACCCCGACAAGCTGGGCCTCTGGTTCCGCGAGGCGGCCGACTCCGGTTCCCTGGAGCGGTACTTGGAGACGTTCGCGCACACCTGCGCCGTCATGCAGACCAAGGAGGCCCTCTTCCGGGTCGCCGCCGAGTGCGCCGAGGACCTCGCCGAGGACGGCGTCGTCTACGCCGAGATCCGCTACGCGCCGGAGCAGCACCTGGAGCAGGGCCTCACCCTCGAAGAGGTCGTCGAGGCGGTCAACGAGGGCTTCCGCGAGGGCGAGCGCCGCGCGAAGGCGAACGGGCACCGCATCCGGGTCGGCGCGCTGCTCACCGCGATGCGGCACGCCGCCCGCGCCCTGGAGATCGCCGAACTCGCCAACCGCTACCGCGACTCGGGCGTCGTCGGCTTCGACATCGCGGGCGCCGAGGCGGGCTTCCCGCCCACCCGCCACCTCGACGCGTTCGAGTACCTCAAGCGCGAGAACAACCACTTCACGATCCACGCGGGCGAGGCGTTCGGCCTGCCCTCGATCTGGCAGGCCCTGCAGTGGTGCGGCGCCGACCGGCTCGGGCACGGCGTGCGCATCATCGACGACATCAAGGTCGGGGCCGACGGCGGCGTCCAGCTGGGCCGGCTCGCCTCGTACGTCCGTGACAAGCGCGTCCCGCTGGAGATGTGCCCGTCGTCCAACCTCCAGACGGGCGCGGCGAGTTCCCTCGCCGAGCACCCCATCGGGCTGCTGCGCAAGCTGCGCTTCCGCGTCACGGTCAACACGGACAACAGGCTCATGTCGGGGACCTCCATGAGCCGCGAGTTCGGACTGCTGGCCGAGACGTTCGGTTACTCGCTGACGGACTTCGAGTGGTTCACGGTGAACGCGCTCAAGTCGGCGTTCATCCCGTTCGACGAGCGTCTCGCCATGATCAACGACGTGGTGAAGCCGCGGTACGCCGAACTGCGCGCGGAGTGGCTGTTCCAGTAGGCCGAACCCATCGGAACCCACCGTTCCGGTCAACCTGGTGTTGACGAAGATCGACATACTGTCACCTCAGGTTCACGAGGCCGTCCGCGCGCCTCTGACCTGCGGTTCTTTCCTTCGGAACGGTGGGTTGCGAGAGGGCGTGGCACAGAGGGTCCAGTAACTCCCCGGCGGGTTGGGGTGTTGGCCAGCACGGAACCCCGTCTTCAAGGAATCAGGAACAAGGGACCCATGAAGCAGTCTGCTGCCAAGACCCTCGGTGTCGCCGCTCTCGGTGTCGCCTTCGCCGCCGCCGGTGCCGGTGCCGCGAACGCCGCCCCGGCCGTTCCCGACGCCGCCGGGGCCCTCGGCTCCGTGACCTCGGCCGTGCCCCTCGAGCAGGCGGCGAGCACGCTGCCCGCCGGTGGCCCGGAGGCCGTGAGCGCCGCGCACAACGCCCTGGGCGGCGGCCTCACCGCCGCGCAGCCCGTCGTCGAGAAGGTCGCCGAGGGCGGCGACCCGGTCTCCGGGCTGCTCGGCGGGCTGCCCACGAAGGGCCTGCCCACCCAGGGCCTGCCGCTGGCCGGCGGCGGCCTGCCGCTGGGTGGCTGACCGCACCGCAGAACGCCGAAGGGGCGCACCCGCGATCCGCGGGTGCGCCCCTTCGGCGTGCGCCGTCACCGGCCGTGGGTCACCAGGCCTGGCGGACCTTGCCCTCGCTCGGCAGCAGCACCCACAGCGCGATGTACAGCAGGAACTGGGGGCCGGGCAGCAGGCACGAGAGCAGGAAGATCACGCGCATCGTGGTCGCGGAGGTGCCGAAGCGCCGTGCCAGCGCTGCGCACACTCCGCCGATCATCCGTCCGTTGGTGGGGCGGGCCAGGGCGGTCATGGTGGGCTCCTTCGCGAACCTTCGAGGATTGCTGTCTACGTCTTCGAAGGTACGGTCACGAACCGGGCAAAGCGTCAGCTCACGGGGCGATGCCGACCCTGGTAATCGTCGGGGTCCGACCCTGAGGAGACTCCTCCACGGGCAGGGGAAGCCTCTCGGACCTACGGCGGAGCCACGCCCTGAGGGCGGGCGTCACCGCGAGGTGCGCGAGCCCCACGCCCACCGTGTTGAGCAGCAGCGAGTCGATGTCGACGACCTGACCCGGCACGCCCGTCTGCAACAGCTCGATGCCGAGCGAGATGAGGGCGCCCGCCGCGACCGTGCGCACCAGCGAACCCCACACCGAGACGTGGAGCCGGCCACCGGCCAGCGGAAGCAGCACGCCGAGCGGCGCGAGCAGGACGAGTCCCTCGCCGATGCGCTTCGCCCCCTCGCGCCAGCCGAGCGCCAGATCGGCGCGGATGCCCGCCAGCGGATGCAGGTTCGCGGCGCTGACCCATGGCACGTCCAGGGGGCGCAGCGTGATCCATCCGACGAGCAGAAGATGCACGGCGAGAAGGGCTAGCCCTGCCGTACGGAAGCGGAAGGCGGCGCTGTGGCCGCCCGAGCGATGGCGCTGCACGCCCCCCTAGACGCCGGGGGCGGGAGGATCGGTTCCGGGGGGTTCGGGATGACGTGGGTCACCCGACGGTCTCGGCGGGCGCCGGGATGAGTCCGGGCCGCGCCTTCACCGCGTCCGAGCACTCGTAGTCGCGCAGCGGGTCGTCACCGGGACCGCCGAGCACCACGTGCCCGCCGTCCTCCGCCGTCACCCGGCTGTTCGCGAACGTGCACACGATCTGGGCCAGGGCGTACGGCGAGAGGTCGTCGGGCGGCGTGTTCAGCCGCAGGGCGTCGGCCGGGTCGCCCTGCCGCGGGCCGGTGACCCGGGTGCCGGAGCGGACGTCCGTCGAGTAGCCGGCCTGCCGCTCGTCCGCCGGCGGGCGCTTCGCCAGCTGCTCCAGGAGCTGCTGCGCGACCACGACGCGGTCCGTGCCCTGACCGCGGTCCAGGGTCACCGTGCGGTCCACCGTCACCAGCTGCGACGTACAGACCAGATAGACCTGCACCGCGAACTCGCCGCCCGCCCGTGCCTCGACCTCGTCCGAGCCGGACAGGGAGCAGCCCACGCGGGTGGGCGCCGCGCCGAAGTCGGTGGGCACCTCCGTGGACCGGATGCCACAGCCGGCCAGCAGCACCGACGTGATGCCGAGCAGCCCCAACAGGCGTACGCGCAGCCTCACTTGGTGACACCGCCTTCCTGTGATCCCTTGGTGTGGTCACCGTCGTCCGGGGGCGTCTCGGTCAGCGGCGACGCGTCGCGGGGCAGCCGCAGGGTGAACACGGCGCCGCCGTCGGGGGAGTTGGCGGCGGTGATCTCACCGCCGTGGACGTGCGCGTTCTCCATGGCGATGGAGAGCCCGAGGCCGCTGCCCTCCGACCGCGGACGCGACGCGCTCGCCTTGTAGAAGCGGTCGAAGACGTGCGGCAGGACGTCCTCGGGGATGCCGGGACCGTGGTCGCGCACGTCGATGACGAGCTCGTCGCCCTCGGTGCGCACGGAGACCCGCACCGGCGAGCCGCCGTGCTTGAGGGCGTTGCCGATCAGGTTGGCGAGGATGACGTCGAGCCGGCGCGGGTCGAGACGGGCCATGTTGCCGCGCTCCGCGTCGAGGTCGACGGCGTCCAGCCAGGCCCGGGCGTCGATGCAGGCGGTGATCTGGTCGGCGATGTCGACGTCGTCGAGGACGAGCCGCGCGGTGCCCGCGTCGAAGCGGGTGACCTCCATCAGGTTCTCGACCAGGCCGTTCAGCCGTCGCGTCTCGCTGACGACGAGGCGTACGGCGGGCTCGATCATCGGGTCGACGGACCCGGTCTCGGCGTCGAGCTCCTCCTCCAGGACCTCGGTGACCGCGGTGATCGCGGTGAGCGGGGTGCGCAGCTCGTGCGACATGTCGGCCACGAAGCGGCGCGACGCCTCGTCGCGGGCCCGCATGTCGGCGACCCGTTTCTCCAGGCTGGCCGCGGCGCCGTTGAACGTCCGGGACAGTTCGGCGAGTTCGTCGGTGCCGGACACGCGTAGACGGGTGTCGAGCTTGCCCTCGCCGAGCCGGCGGGCCGCGACCCCGAGCCGGTGCACCGGCTTGAGCACGGTCGTCGCCGCGGCCTGCGCGAGCAGCGCCGAGCCGATCAGCGCCAGCGCCGTGGCGATGCCGAGCGACCAGGCCAGGGAGTTGAGGTCCTTGGCCTCCGGCTCCAGCGACTTCAGCATGTAACCGGTCGGCCCGCCGTCCACCTTGGCGCCGCCCACCAGGTACGGGGTGTCGTCCTGCGTGGTCCGCTGCCAGTACAGGTGGTACGGGTGCTTGTTGTTCTCGGTGATCGTCTGCTTCTCGTTCACCGCCTTGCGCAGCGACCCCGGCACGTCGGCGAGCGTGAACGCGTCCAGGTCCGAGTTGCCCACGACCTGGCGGCCGTTCTCGTCCGTGCCGATCAGCAGCACGCTGAAGTGCTGGCTGCTGTTCGCCATCAGGTTCGCCGCGTGCTGCAGCTCGCCCTGCGTGGGGTGCTCGGGCAGCACGGCCGCCCGGTTCTGCATCTCCTGCTGGAAGTCGCTGAGCGCGGAGTCCTGGGTGCGGGTGAGGACCGCCTCGCGGTTGAGCCAGTACGCGATCCCGGACGCGGACACCGCGGCCGTCAGGGCGACCAGGGCGAAGACGGCGACGAGCCGCAGCCGCAGGCTGGTGAAGCGCAGACCGGCCAGGATGGCCTTCTTCGCGGCGGCCGGGCCGCGGGGCTTGTCGGCGGGCCTGTCGTGCGGCTTGTCGGCCGGCTGGTCGAGCGGCTCCGTCACTGAGGAGTGTCCAGCCGGTAGCCCACGCCGCGCACGGTACGGATCAGGGTCGGCGACGACGGCACGTCCTCGACCTTGGCACGCAGCCGCTGCACACACGCGTCGACGAGCCGCGAGTCACCGAGGTAGTCGTGCTCCCACACGAGCCGCAGCAGCTGCTGCCGCGACAGAGCCTGCCCGGGACGCCGGCTCAGTTCGAGCAGCAACCGCAGCTCGGTGGGCGTCAGTTGGAGGTCCTCGCCGTTCTTGGTGACGGTCATCGCGGCCCGGTCGATGACCAGCGAGCCGAACGACGCCGCGTCGTTGGCCTCCCGCTCGCCGCGCCGCAGCACCGCCCGGATCCGGGCGTCGAGGACGCGCCCCTGCACCGGCTTCACGACGTAGTCGTCGGCCCCCGACTCCAGGCCCACCACCACATCGATGTCATCGCTGCGCGCGGTGAGCAGGATGATCGGCAACTGGTCCGTGCGCCGGATGCGCCGGCACACCTCGAACCCGTCGATGCCGGGCAGCATCACGTCGAGCACGATCAGATCCGGCCGCTGCTCGCGCAACAGCTTCAGACCGTCCTCGCCGGTGGCAGCGGTGGCAACCCGATGGCCCTGGCGCGTAAGAGACAGCTCCAGGGCCGTGCGGATGGCGTCGTCGTCCTCGATCAGCAACAGGGAAGGCACGAGCGCCATTCTGGCCCATAGGAGGCCCTTAGTTCGACCGCTGGAGCGCTCCCACACGTGACCCGCACTACCTCGGGCGCTGTGACAGGTCTGTGACAGTCGACGGACACCGTCATGAAGTCGCCCGGGCAAGCTTTTGGACATCGCAAGGAACGAACACGGCGATCAGCAGGATCTGACGGAAAAAGCACCGGACTCCACGACGGGGGGCGCGAGATGAACACGCTGCACAGCACCACCTCAAGCGCAGTTGTCACGCGTCTGCACGACGTCGTAGCGAACCGGTCCGAGAAGTCCGGTGCCGTGAGCGGGCGGGGGTGCGCTCGCGGCACCGGGCGTCAGCACACCGTGTACATGACGGTGGTTGACACGCACGAGGCGGTTTCCGACGGGGGAGCTCACGGGGGAGCCGCGTACAGGGAGGAATCGGGGGAGCAGCGTCGCACTTCCTTGTCGGAGGCCGAGTTCACGGCCTACGTCCAGGAGCGCCGCGCCTCCCTGTACGCAACCGCCTACCACTTGACCGGTGACCGTTTCGAGGCCGAGGACCTGCTCCAGAGCGCCCTCTTCTCGACGTACCGGGCGTGGGACCGCATCAGTGACAAGGCGGCGGTCGGGGGGTACCTCCGCCGCACCATGACGAACCTGCACATCAGCGCGTGGCGCCGCCGCAAGCTGAACGAGTACCCGACCGAGGAGCTGCCGGAGACGGCGGGCGACACGGACGCGATGCGGGGTACGGAGCTGCGGGCGGTTCTCTGGCAGGCCCTGGCCCGCCTTCCCGAACTGCAGCGCACGATGTTGGTCCTGCGCTACTACGAGGGCCGCACCGACCCGGAGATCGCCGAGATCCTCGACATCAGCGTCGGCACGGTCAAGTCCAGCATCTGGCGGTCGCTGCGGCGGCTGCGCGACGACGAGGTCCTGAGCTTCGGCCGGGACCAGGAGGAGTCCTTCGGCGAGCTGGTGGCCTGAGGCGAGGAGCCCGTCCCGGGGGGAGCGGGTTCTGTAACGGGGGGCGTTACGGGGGAGGTACCGGGGGGATCACGGGGGATCGCCGCGGGGGGAGTGAGCGGGACCAGAAAACCGGGGGGTCTTTCTGGTCCCGCTTCGCGTGGGCGTCTGCGGGCCCGGTGGGGGTTGCTCGCGCAGTTCCCCGCGCCCCTGGGCGTCTGCCGGGTTGCGGGGTGTTCTCGACCGCGGCCCGGTGGGGCTTCTCGCGCAGTTCCCCGCGCCCCTGAGATGCGCACTTCGTGCGGCATCTCCCCCCGGGGGAGAAGGCTGCGCGCAGCGCATGCCTTCCAGGGGCGCGGGGAACTGCGCGAGAAGCCCCACGTACCCGCAGATACCCACGGAAGGTCGGACCGGTAGGCCGAGGGGAACGGTTACGTTCGGGTGTGGACGCGGCCGGCGGCTGCCGCGGCCACGCGGCCCAGTGCCTCGTCCCGGCCGCACGCGTACGCGCCGAGCGAGACCTGCCGGGCCACGATGGACCGTTCGGCCCGCATCAGGCGCCAGCCGCGCCGCAGCAGGAACGGAACCGACTTGCGGCCCTCCCGCAGATCCCGCAGCAGCCGGCGACGGAAGGTCGTCGAGGGGCGGCCGCGCAGGCACAGCGCGTCGGCCAGCACCCCGAGATCACGGCAGCGCTCCACGATGTCCGCCGCGAAGATCCCCTCGGCGAGGAACAGCGGCGTGCGCTCGATGTCGAGCGTCTCCGCACCCACCCGCGAGCTGGTCGAGATGTCGTACACGGGGATGTTCGTGCGCCCCTTCTCGCAGAGCGCGACGATCGCGGCGACCGCCACGTCGGCGTCCCAGGAGGCCGGGGAGTCCCAGTCGATGTCCGAACTGCCCGGCACCAGCGGCAGCGTGGGGTCGCCGGCCTCCTTGTAGAAGTCGTCGAGGCAGAGCACGGGCAGCCCGGAGCGGGCCGCGAACGACGACTTGCCGGAGCCGGAGGGCCCGGTCAGCAGGACGACCCGGGTCGGTATCGGAGGATGCGAACTCACGAGAGACCAGTGTGAGGCATCCGGGGCCCGGCGCCGACCCCGCGTGGTGACGTTGTGGCACGAGCCACGTCAACTACGCTGTGTGGCCACGCGATTACCCGCATCACCGTTTCGAGAGGCTCAGGCGGAACCATCATGGCGCGACACGCAGTCCGCACGTCCCCTTCCAGCACCCGCCGTACGCTGCTGCGCGCGGGCCTCACCGTGGCAGCCGCCGGTGCGGCCGTCGCCGCGGGCGGCGCCGCCGCGAGCGCCGCGCCAGGAGCGGGGGCGGACCCGGGCACCCCGGTCCAGGCCCTGACGCAGGCGGTGGG
Organism: Streptomyces sp. KL116D; assembly: GCF_030766975.1. Classification (NCBI taxonomy): domain Bacteria; kingdom Bacillati; phylum Actinomycetota; class Actinomycetes; order Kitasatosporales; family Streptomycetaceae; genus Streptomyces; species Streptomyces sp. KL116D. The sequence continues at coordinate 42,070 of NZ_JASERH010000043.1, forward strand.
CACCTCGGCCGGATACGGCCTCGCGCCCGTGAAGGACCTGAAGCTCGACCCGCTGGCCGGCACCGGCGTCGACCCGCTGGACAACGCCATCGGCACGCAGGTCGCCGACTTCAAGCCGGTCAGCACGGCGGCCGTGACGGGCCCGGTGACCTCGGGCAGCTCGCTGAGCGAACTGCCGCTGGTCGGGCCCGCGACGGGGCTGCTGCCGGGCTGACCGGGGTGCGTCAGGCGTCGGCGGTGCCCGGGGCGGACGGCTGCGCGGCGCGCGTCCGCAGCGGCACCTCGCGCACCGCCCACGCCACCGCGAACCCGACCGCGCACAACGCCGCCGTCCCCAGCGCCACCCCGTGCGTCCCGTCGACGACACCGGCCGGCGTGAGGCCCGCCCCGACCCGGCTCGCGAACACCGATCCGAGCACCGCCACCCCGAGCGAGCCCCCGGTCGTCCGCAGCAGCGTCTGCGTACCGCCGGCGGCCCCGATGTCGCGGGGGTCCGCGCTGTTCATGGTGATCAGCATCGCGGGCTGCAGCTGACAGCCGATGCCCGCGCCGAGCAGCAGGGTCAGGCCGGACGCCGCCCAGACCGGGGTCCCGGTGCCGAGCAGCAGCAGGGCGAGCGCGCCGAGCGTGGCCAGGGTGCCGCCCGCGATCGGATAGGCGCGGTAGCGGCCGCCCGCGGACACCCGGCGCCCGATCGTCAGCTGCGCGCCCATCATGCCGAGCATCAGCGGCAGCAGGAGCAGCCCGCTCTGTGTCGACGTCCTGCCCCGGACCAGCTGCATGTACTGCGGCAGGTAGCTGGCGGCGGCCAGCATCGCCGCGCCGGCGACGAAGCTCAGGACCTGCGCGACCGTGAAGTTCCGGTCGCGGAACAGGCGGGGCGGGATCACCGGCTCGGCCGCCCGCCGCTCCACCCGCACGAACGCCGCGACGGCCGCCGCCGAGACGGCCGCGAGGGCCGCGATCTGCGGTGAGGTCCACGCGTACGTCGGGCCCGCCCAGCTCGCGAGCAGGGTCAGGGCGAGGATCGCCGCGGTGAGCAGTGCGGCGCCCGCGAGGTCGACGCGAGCCCGCACCCGTTCGGTGCGCACCCGCACCCCCGCGCCGATGACCAGGAGCGCCACGGCGCCGACGGGGACGTTGACGTAGAACACCCAGCGCCAGTCCAGCTGGTCCGTGAGGAAGCCGCCGACGAGCGGGCCGCCGATCATGGCTGCGGGCAGCAGGACGCCGATGACCGACTGGGAGCGGCCGGCCTCCGCGGGGCTCAGCAGCGTCCCGATGAGCGAGAGCGCGCCCACGAACAGGCCGCCCGCGCCGATCCCCTGCAGGGCGCGGAAGGCGATCAACTGCCCCATGTCCTGGGCGAGTCCGCACAGGACGGAGCCGGCGAGGAAGACAGTGATCGAGGTGAGGTAGCTGCCCTTGCGGCCGTAGAGGTCGCCGGCCTTGCCCCACAGGGGAGTGCTGACGGCGGTGGTCAGGAGGTACGCGGTCACCACCCAGGACAGCTGGGTGACGCCGCCCAGGTCCTCGACGATGACCGGCAGCGCCGTGCCGACGACCGTGCCGTCGAGGGTGGCCAGCACGATGCCGAGCAGCAGGCCCGCGATCACCAGCCGGGAGGGCGGCGCCGTGGCGGCGGCCGGCCGGGACTCCACGGGTGTCGTCATGAAGGTCCTCAACTCGCGTACGGGCTGACGGACTTGGCGTTGCGCAGGGCGTGCGCCCACCAGGTCAGCTGGTCGAGCATCGCCTTCGCGGCGGCGTCCACCGCCGGGTCGTCGACGCGGCCGTCCGCGTCGAACGATCCGTAGGCGTTGTGGAAGCTGACCGTGTTGCGGATCGTCGTGGCGTTCAACTCGGCCATCACGACCCGGAGTTGCTCGACCGCGCGCAGGCCGCCGGACAGGCCCCCGTACGAGACGAAGGCGATCGGCTTGCCGTGCCACTCCGTGTTGTGCCAGTCGATCGCGTTCTTCAGGGCCGCCGGGAAGCTGTGGTTGTACTCGGGCGTGACGAAGACGAACGCGTCCGCCGCGGCGAGGCGCGGTGTCACCGTCGCGAGCGCCTCCTTGGTCCCGGGCGGCGGTTCCTGGCCGAAGGCGGGCAGCACGGTCGGCAGCGGGGTCTCGGCGAGGTCGACGATGTCGCTGCGCAGGTCGGCGCGCTGTCCGAGGTGGCCGCTGAGCCACCGCGTGACGACGGGCGCGAAGCGGCCCTCGCGGGTGGAGCCGACGAGGACGGCGACGCGGAGCGGAGGGGCGGTGGACGTGGCGGATGCGGCGGGCGCTGTGGCTGATGTGGGTGATGCGGGAGATGTGGGCGATACGGACATGGGGACCCCCTGGTGACGAACGCCTGTGACACCTGTTTGTGTACGGCGTATCTTCGATGCGTACAACGTACACATCGATGTGTACGGCGTCCACTGTGGATACGATGTACACCTACGTCTGTCCGGGAACGCCGCAGGAGAAGGGGGCCGTCAGTGGTCGCGAAGAAGAAGCCGGGGCCGGAGCCCTCCCTGTGGGAGCGGCTGGAGCGGCCGGCGGCGCCGCGCGCCGCGCTCACGCCGCGGCGGATCGCCGAGGTCGCCGTCGCGGTGGCCGACGCGGAGGGGTTCGCGGCCGTCACCATGCGCCGCATCGCCACCGAGCTCGGCGTCGCGCCCATGGCCGCGTACCGCCACGTGGACGGCAAGGAGGACCTGCTGGCGCTGATGGTGGACCGGGTCTCGGGCGAGCTGGCGATCCCCGACGACGTGACGGGCTGGCGCGAGGTGCTGCGGGCCTACGCCGTGCGCACTCGCGCCACGACGCTGGCCCACCCCTGGATGGCGCAGCTCCCGGCCCCGCTCTTCGTGCTCACGCCGACCCGGATGGCCGTCGCCGAGCGGCAGTTGGCGGCGCTCGACGGCCTGGGGCTCGACGCCGACACGATGATGGCGGCGTTCCGCGCCGTCGCCGCGTACGTCCACGGCGCGACGCAGTCCGAGGTGGCGCTCGCCCGGTTCATGGCGGAGCACGGCTGGGGCAGCGGCGACGAGACCCGCGAGGGGCTCGCCCCGCAGATGAACTACCTGCTGGACAGCGGCCGTTACCCGATCTACCGCGCCTACGCGTACAGCGCGACCCGCAAGGACGACCCCGCCTGGGAGTTCGAGTTCGGACTCGACTGCGTCCTGGACGGCGTCGCGCGGCGCCTCGGGATCTGAGCGATCCGGGACGCCGCGCGAGGTCCGTGCGTCGGGAGGGCCGCTAGTACGAGGAGCCGGACGCGCCCAGCGAACCCGTCGGGTGCCAGACGGTCTTCGTCTCCAGGAAGTACGTCAGCCGGTCCGTGCCCGGGTCCGCCGTGAAGTCCTCCACAGGCTGGGGACGGCGCACCCGCTTCAGGTTGTCCGCGGCGGCGATCTCCAGCTCCTTGGCGAGGGCCGGCTCGGCGCCGGTGAGGTCGATCCCGTTCACGTCCTGGTGCGCGGCGAGCGACGGGGCGATCTCCGACGCCTTGCCGGACAGGACGTTCACGACGCCGCCCGGCACGTCCGAGGTGGCGAGCACCTCGCCGAGGGAGAGCGCGGGCAGCGGGGACGCCTCGCCGGCGATCACGACCACCGTGTTGCCGGTCGCGATGACCGGGGCGATCACCGAGACCAGGCCGAGGAACGACGACTCCTGCGGGGCGACGACCGCGACCACGCCCGTCGGCTCGGGGGTCGAGAGATTGAGGAAGGGGCCCGCGACCGGGTTCGCCCCGCCCACGACCTGGCCGATCTTGTCGGTCCAGCCCGCGTACCAGACCCAGCGGTCGATCGCCGCGTCGACGACGGCCGCGGCCTTCGACTTGCTCAGGCCCTCCGCCTCGGCGACCTCGCGCACGAACTGGTCGCGGCGGCCCTCCAGCATCTCGGCCACGCGGTACAGGACCTGCCCGCGGTTGTACGCGGTCGCGCCCGACCAGCCGCCGAACGCCTTGCGCGCGGCGACGACGGCGTCACGGCCGTCCTTGCGGGACGAGAGCGGCGCGTTGGCGAGCCACTTCCCCTTGCTGTCCTGCACTGCGTACACCCGGCCGCTCTCGGAACGCGGGAACTTCCCGCCCACGTACAGCTTGTAGGTCTTGAAGACGCTGAGGCGCTGCTGCTCGGACTTCTCAGACATCGAGGTAGGCCTCCAGACCGTGGCGGCCGCCCTCGCGGCCGAAGCCCGACTCCTTGTAGCCGCCGAACGGCGAGGTCGGGTCGAACTTGTTGAACGTGTTGGCCCAGACGACCCCGGCCCGCAGCCTGTTCGCCACGGCCAGGATCCGCGAACCCTTCTCGGTCCAGATGCCGGCCGAGAGCCCGTACTGCGTGTTGTTGGCCTTCGCCACCGCCTCCTCGGGGGTGCGGAAGGTCAGGACCGAGAGCACCGGGCCGAAGATCTCGTCCCGGGCGACGGTGTGCGCCTGCGTGACGTTCGTGAAGAGCGTCGGCGCGAACCAGTAGCCGGAGGAGGGGAGTTCGCACGGCGCGGACCAGCGCTCGGCGCCCTCCGCCTCGCCGGTCTCGGCGAGCGCGGTGATCCGGGCCAGCTGCTCGGCCGAGTTGATCGCGCCGATGTCGGTGTTCTTGTCGAGCGGGTCGCCGAGCCGCAGCGTCGACAGCCGGGACTTGAGGCGGTCGAGCACCTCCTCCTGGACCGACTCCTGGACGAGGAGGCGCGAACCCGCGCAGCAGACCTGGCCCTGGTTGAAGAAGATGCCCGTGACGATGCCCTCGACGGCCTGGTCGATCGGGGCGTCGTCGAAGACGATGTTCGCGCCCTTGCCGCCGAGCTCCAGCGTGAGCTTCTTGTCCGTGCCCGCGACGGTCCGGGCGATCTGCTTGCCGACGGCCGTGGAACCGGTGAAGGCCACCTTGTTCACGTCCGGGTGGGCGACCAGGGCCGCGCCCGCGTCCCCGTACCCGGGAAGGATGTTGACGACGCCCTTGGGCAGGCCCGCCTGGCGGCAGACGTCCGCGAAGAACAGCGCCGACAGCGGCGTCGTCTCGGCGGGCTTGAGGACGACCGTGTTGCCCGTGGCGAGCGCCGGGGCGATCTTCCACGCCAGCATCAGCAGCGGGAAGTTCCACGGGATGACCTGGCCGGCCACGCCCAGCGGCTTCGGGGCGGGGCCGAAACCGGCGTGGTCGAGCTTGTCCGCCCAGCCGGCGTAGTAGAAGAAGTGCGCGGCGACCAGCGGGAGGTCCGCGTCGCGGGTCTCCCTGATCGGCTTGCCGTTGTCGAGCGTCTCCAGGACGGCCAGCTCGCGGCTGCGCTCCTGGATGATCCGCGCGATGCGGAACAGGTACTTGCCGCGCTCCGCGCCCGGCAGCGCCGACCACTTCGCGAACGCCTTGCGGGCCGCCTGCACGGCACGCTCGACGTCGGCCTCACCGGCCTGCGCGACCTCGGAGAGGACCTCCTCGGTGGACGGCGAGACGGTCTTGAAGACCTTGCCGTCGGCGGCGTCGGTGAACTCGCCGTCGATGAACAGCCCGTACGACGGGGCGATGTCGACGACCGACCGGGACTCGGGCGCCGGTGCGTACTCGAACACAGAAGTCTGCTTGTCCATGGTCATGGGTGTCAGTCCACCGTCACGTAGTCGGGACCGGAGTAGCGGCCGGTGGCCAGCTTCTGGCGCTGCATCAGCAGGTCGTTGAGGAGCGAGGAGGCGCCGAACCGGAACCAGTGGTTGTCCAGCCAGTCGGGCCCCGCCGTCTCGTTGACCAGGACGAGGAACTTCACCGCGTCCTTGGCCGTGCGGATGCCGCCCGCGGGCTTCACCCCGATCTGTACCCCCGTCTGCGCACGGAAGTCGCGGACGGCCTCCAGCATCAGGAGCGTGTTCGCCGGCGTCGCGTTGACGCCGACCTTGCCGGTCGAGGTCTTGATGAAGTCGGCGCCCGCGATCATTCCGATCCAGCTGGCGCGCTTGATGTTGTCGTACGTCGACAGCTCGCCGGTCTCGAAGATGACCTTGAGGCGGGCGGCGCCGCAGGCCTCCTTCACGGCGCGGATCTGCTCGAAGACCGTCAGGTAGTCGCCGGAGAGGAAGGCTCCGCGGTCGATCACCATGTCGATCTCGTCCGCGCCCGCGGCCACGGCCTCGCGCACGTCGCCGAGCTTCACGTCGATGGCGGCGCGGCCCGCCGGGAAGGCGGTGGCCACGGAGGCGACCTTCACGCCGCTGCCTGCGACGGCCTCCTTGGCCGTGGCGACCATGTCCGGATAGACGCAGACGGCGGCGGTGCGCGGGGTGCCGCGGTCGGTCGGGTCGGGGTTGACGGCCTTCGCGCCGAGCGCCCGGACCTTGCCCGGGGTGTCGGCGCCCTCCAGCGTCGTCAGGTCGATCATCGAGATGGCCAGGTCGATGGCGTACGCCTTCGCCGTGGTCTTGATCGAGCGGGTACCGAGCGAGGCGGCGCGCGCCTCCAGGCCGACCGCGTCGACGCCGGGCAGCCCGTGGAGGAAGCGGCGGAGCGTGCTGTCGGACGCGGTCACGTCAGCGAATGCAGTGGGCATGGTCACGAGGGGAGCATATCTACGCGCGTAGCGGCTGTACAGGGGGCGGGGTGGGGGTGGGGGCGCTGTTGCGGTTCCGGTGGGGGCTGGTCGCGCCGTTCCCCGCGCCCCTTGAAACCCGACCTCGGCTGCCGGCCGGTGGGGCTTCTCGCGCAGTTCCCCGCGCCCCTGAGATGCGCACCCTTCGGGTGGCATCTCCCCGGCGGGGGAAGGCTGCGCGCAGCGCATGCCTTCCAGGGGCGCGGGGAACTGCGCGAGAAGCCCCACCGGGCCGCACCCGCCCGCGAGGCCCCCCGCTCGAGTCAGCGCAGCGTCAGGCAGAATCGGGGCCATGACGAGCGAAACCACGTCCCCGGACCGCATCTACCGGTCACCCGCCGGCATCGCGGGCGGCGTCGTGCTGCTCGCCCTGGGCGCCTGGCTCGGCGCCGACGCGGTGCTCAGCGGCGAGGGCCGCACCCCGTGGCTGGCGCTCGCCGGACTGCTCTTCGCCGTGCCGCTGGTCGTCGCGTTCACGATCCGCCCCGCCGTCTTCGGCAACGACGACCGGCTCCGCGTCCGCAACCCGTTCCGCCTGATCACGCTGCCCTGGGCGGCGGTCGCGGACTTCCGGTCCAGCTACTCCAACGAGGTGTTCGACCAGGCCGGCACCAAGTACCAGCTCTGGTCGATCCCGGTCTCCCTGCGCGCCCGCCGCAAGGCGCAGCGCAGCCAGATGCGGGCCGAGACCCGGCAGGCCCGCAACCCCTCGGCCACGCCCTCCGCCCCGTCGCCCGGCCCCTCGTCCGACCAGGCCATGCAGGAGCTGCGCGAGCTGTACGAGGCCCGCGCCGCGGCGGCGACGTCGCAGGGCGAGCCGACGGTCCGCTGGGCGTACGAGATCATCGCCCCGGCCGTCGCGGGCGGCGTGCTCCTGCTCGTCCTCCTGCTGCTGGGCTGAGAGCGTCCGCCCTCACGGGGCGCTCGGCCACACCAGCACCATGTACGCGCCGCAGTACGCCGCGCAGAGCACCGCCCCGGTCACCCCGATGACGAGGAACCGCCGGGACGTCCGGGCCAGCGCCAGCGCCACCGGCAGCAGCAGCGGGAAGCCGGGCAGCAGGAACCGGGCCCGCGAGAAGTAGACGCCGCCGCTGCCGAGCACGATCGCCAGCAGCACCCCGGTGAAGATCAGCAGCGGCAGCGGCTGGCGGTCCAGGACGGACAGGCCGTACAGCACCACCGACGCGAGCAGCGTCACCGTCACCATCACCAGGAAGAGCTCGGGCGTGGAGTCGTACGCGAGGAACTCCCGCATCCGGCGCAGCGTCTCGACGCCCCCGTCGAGCTCGTTGTGCCAGAGCCGCTGCACGGCGAAGTAGCCGTCCCAGCGGCCGAGTCTGAGCCCCACCCACCCCACGTACGCGAGCCAGCCGAGCGGCGCGAGCAGCACGCCCGTGAGGACCCGCCGGGAGAACCGGCGGCGCAGCGCGAACAGCCCGCACAGGCCGACCGCCGCCGCGAGCGCGATGCCGGTCGGCCGGGTCAGGCCGGAGAGCGCGGCGAGGGTGCCCGCCCACACCCAGCGGCCGGTCAGCACGGCGTACAGGGACCAGGCGACGAACGCCGTGAACAGCGACTCGGTGTAGCCCATCCACTGGACCAGGCCCACCGGCAGGCACGCCCACAGGAACGTGAGGAGGATGCCCACCCGGCGGCCGTGCAGCCGGTCGCCGACCGCGAAGACGCCCCACGCGGCGACGAACGAGCAGGCCATGGCGGACAGCAGGCCGACGGTCGCGCGCGAACCCGGGGTGACGGCGGCCAGCGCCTTCACCAGGACCGGGTAGAGCGGGAAGAACGCGAGGTTGTTCGCGTCGTACTCGGTGCCGAGGGTGCGCTCGTAGCCGTGGTCGGCGATGCCCAGGTACCACTTGGAGTCCCAGTCGGCGGCCAGCGTCGGCCAGATGCCGTGGCCCTCCTTGTGGGCCCAGACGCCGAGGACGAGCAGGGCGAAGACGCGCACGGCCGTGTACGCGACCAGGGCGGGGGCCGCTCGCCGCAGGGAGCGGGTGACGCGGGTGCGGATGCCGGTGATCGCGGTGCCCGGGGCCGGGCGGCTGCGGCGTGCCTTCGGGAGAAGGGGGGCCTCGGTTGCGGTCGGGGGCACGTCTGCGGCTCCTGGGGGTCGGGCGGTTCGGCGGGGGCAACGTTCCCGTTGCGCCCCGCCGTTGTCGCCCACCCTTGCGTCAACTGACCCGCAGGAATCACTCGTCCGTGTGGTGGGGCCCCTAGATGCCGGCCGCGGCCGACAGGTCCCGCTTGAGGGCCGCCAGGCGCTGCGCCGCCTCGGTCCGCGCCGCGGGCAGGCCCGCCCGCTCGGCGACCGGCACGACGACCTCCAGGTAGCACTTCAGCTTGGGCTCCGTGCCGGAGGGGCGGACGATGACGCGGGCCCCGTCCAGCGTGTAGCGCAGGCCGTCCGTCGGGGGCAGCCCGCCGGCGCCCGCCGACAGGTCCTCCGCCGACGTCACCGCGAGACCGGCCAGCTCCGCCGGCGGCCGCTCGCGCAGCCGGTGCATGGCGGCGGCGATCACCGACAGGTCGTCCACCCGCACGCTCAGCTGGTCCGTGGCGTGCAGACCGTGGGCGAGCGCCAGGTCGTCGAGCGCGTCCAGGAGCGTACGGCCCTGCTCCTTCAGCCCGCTCGCCAGCTCGGTCACCAGGAGCGCGGCCGTGATGCCGTCCTTGTCGCGCACGCCCTCGGGGTCGACGCAGTAGCCGAGCGCCTCCTCGTAGCCGTAGCGCAGGCCCTCGACCCGGGCGATCCACTTGAAGCCGGTCAGCGTCTCCGCGTACGGCAGCGAGGCCGCCTCGGCGATCCGGCCGAGCAGCGACGACGAGACGATCGACTCGGCGAGCACGCCCGTGACGCCCCGCTCCACCAGGTGCGCGGCCAGCAGCGCGCCCACCTCGTCGCCGCGCAGCATCCGCCAGGCGGCGCCGTCGCGGACGGCGACGGCGCAGCGGTCCGCGTCCGGGTCGTTGGCGATGATCAGGTCCGGTGCCTCGGACAGGGCGCGGGCCGTCGCGAAGGACAGGTCCATCGCGCCCGGCTCCTCCGGGTTCGGGAACGCGACCGTCGGGAAGTCCGGGTCGGGCTCGGCCTGTTCCGGCACGAGCACCGGCTCGGGGAAACCCGCCCGGGCGAACGCCGCGAGGAGCGTGTCCTTGCCGACGCCGTGCATCGCCGTGTAGACGGTGCGGGCCGTGCGCGCGGAGCCCGGCGCCAGGACCGCGTCCGTGCGGGCCAGGTACGCCGCCAGGACCTCGTCGCCGAGCGTCTCCCAGCCCGACTCCGCGCGCGGCACGTCGTGGAGCGAGGCGACCGCGTCGATCTCGGCGGCGATCTCCGCGTCCGCGGGCGGCACGATCTGCGAGCCGTCCCCGAGGTAGACCTTGTAGCCGTTGTCCCGGGGCGGGTTGTGGGACGCCGTGACCTCGACGCCCGCGACCGCGCCCAGGTGCCGTATGGCGAAGGCGAGCACGGGAGTGGGCAGCGGGCGGGGGAGGACCGCGGCGCGCAGCCCCGCGCCCACCATCACCGCGGCCGTGTCCCGCGCGAAGTCCGCGGACTTGTGGCGCGCGTCGTAGCCGATCACGACCACGCCGTCGGTCTGCCCCTTGGCCTTCAGGTACGCGGCCAGGCCCGCGGCCGCCCGGATGACCACGGCGCGGTTCATCCGCATCGGGCCCGCGCCCAGCTCACCGCGCAGACCGGCCGTGCCGAACTGCAGCGTGCCCGAGAAGCGCTCGCCGAGGGCCGCCAGGTCTCCGGCCCCGATGAGCCCGGCCAGTTCCTCGCGGGTCTCGGGGTCGGGGTCCTCCGCGAGCCAGGTCTTCGCCCGGTCGAGCAGTTCGCTGCCAGATACGGTCACGGTTCGCATTCCTTCAGACGTCAGACGTACGGGTTCAGATCTTGGCGAGGACCTGGGTCAGCAGCTCGCCCATGCGGACGGCCGAGTCGCGGCCGGCCTGGAGGACCTCTTCGTGGTTGAGCGGCTCGCCGGACAGGCCCGCGGCCAGGTTCGTCACCAGGGAGATGCCGAGCACCTCCGCGCCCGCCTCGCGGGCCGCGATGGCCTCCAGGGTGGTGGACATGCCGACCAGGTCCGCGCCGAGGATGCCGGCCATCCGGACCTCGGCGGGGGTCTCGTAGTGCGGGCCGGGGAACTGGGCGTAGACGCCCTCCTCCAGCGACGGGTCGATCTCCTGGCACAGCGTGCGCAGACGCGGCGAGTACAGGTCGGTGAGGTCGACGAAGTTCGCGCCGACGATCGGCGACGTGGCCGTCAGGTTGATGTGGTCGGAGATGAGGACCGGCTGGCCGGGGCGCATGCCCTCGCGCAGACCGCCGCAGCCGTTCGTCAGCACGATGGTCTTGCAGCCCGCGGCGGCGGCCGTGCGCACGCCGTGCGCGACGGCGGCGACTCCGCGGCCCTCGTAGTAGTGGGTGCGGCCGAGGAAGACCAGGGCGCGCTTCTCGCCGACCTGGTACGAGCGGACCTTGCCGCCGTGGCCCGCCACCGCGGCGCCGGTGAAACCGGGCAGCTCGGTGAAGGGGAACTCGGCGGCCGGCGCGCCGAGCGCCTCGGCGGCGGGCGCCCAGCCGGAGCCCATCACGAGGGCGACGTCGTGGGTCTCGGCACCGGTGAGTTCGCGCAGGCGCGCGGCGGCGGTGTCGGCGGCGGCGTAAGGGTCGCCCTGGAGGTGGTCCGGAGTAAGCGATGCGTTCACGCGCTTGAGGGTAGCCGCTCACGTCCTACGCGCGTAGATGTCGATGGGCCCGGTCTTGCGATCGTTGTCTTGTCGTTTCCGACGAACCGCTCCGCTCGGGGGTCGGAATCGCGCCGTGGGGCTGGTTCGCGGGGAACTGCGCGAGAAGCCCCCACCGGCCCGCACCCGCGAACACACCGGAAAGACCGGTCAGCAAGGGCGCTTGCGCAGTTCCATCACGTAGTCGTGGGGGGCGCCCGCGGACTCCGCCGCGTCGGCGATCTCACCCAGGTACCGGGCGGACGGCAGACCGCCCTCGTATCCGTTCAGTACGTACACCCACGCGGGCTCCTCGCCCTCCAGGGTGTCGATGCGCACCCGCATCCGCCGGTAGATGTCGAGGCCGACACCCTCCCAGCGGTCCATGGACTCCTCGTCCATCGGGGCGATGTCGTACAGCGCGACGAAGACCTGCGACCGGGGTGCCTCCACGATCGTGGCGAGCGCACCCTCCCAGCCCATGTGCTCGCCCCCGAACGTCAGCCGCCATCCGGTCAGCCAGCCCGTCGCGCGCAGCGGCGAGTGCGGAGCGCGGCGCGTCATGAGCCGCGGGTCGAGATTGCCGGCGTACGCGGCGTAGAGCGACATGAGGTCGAGGGTACGTCAGACGGCTCATCCGTCCCGTACGGAACGGAGGCACCCCCTCTTAAGAGGGGAGACGTGTGTGCGGCACCCGGACGGGGGCCCCGGCTCGGTGGGGTCTTGAAGCGTGCGGGACAATGGAGTACGTGACTCGGATCGTGATCATTGGCGGCGGACCTGGCGGATACGAGGCGGCACTGGTGGCCGCCTCGCTCGGCGCGGAGGTGACCGTCGTCGACTGCGACGGTCTGGGCGGGGCGTCGGTGCTCACCGACTGCGTGCCGTCGAAGACCCTGATCGCGACGGCCGAGGTGATGACGACCTTCGACTCCTCGTACGAGGAGCTGGGGATCATCGTCGAGGACGACACCCCGGACCCGGACTCCCCGGCCCGCGTCGTCGGCGTCGACCTCGGCAAGGTCAACCGCCGGGTGAAGCGCCTCGCGCTCGCCCAGTCCCACGACATCACCGCCTCCGTCACCCGGGCCGGTGCCCGCGTGCTGCGCGGCCGCGGCCGCCTCGACGGCCAGCAGGACCTCGACGGCTCCCGCAAGGTGATCGTCACCGCCGCCGACGGCACCGAGGAGACCCTCGTCGCCGACGCCGTGCTGCTCGCGACCGGCGGCCACCCGCGCGAGGTCCCCGACGCGCAGCCCGACGGCGAGCGCATCTTCAACTGGACGCAGGTGTACGACCTGGAGGAGCTCCCCGAGGAGCTCATCGTGGTCGGTTCCGGTGTCACGGGCGCCGAGTTCGCCGGTGCCTACCAGGCGCTCGGTTCGAAGGTCACCCTCGTCTCGTCGCGCGACCGCGTGCTGCCGGGCGAGGACCCGGACGCCGCCGCCGTCCTGGAGGACGTCTTCCGGCGCCGCGGCATGAACGTCATGGCCCGCTCCCGCGCCGCCTCCGCCAAGCGGGTCGGCGACCGCGTCGAGGTCACCCTCGCCGACGGCCGGGTCATCTCCGGCACGCACTGCCTGATGGCGGTCGGCGCGATCCCCAACAGCGAGGGGCTCGGCCTGGAGGGGGCCGGCGTCAAGGTGAAGGACTCCGGGCACATCTGGACCGACAAGGTCTCGCGCACGACCGCCCCCGGTGTGTACGCGGCCGGTGACGTGACCGGCATCTTCGCCCTCGCCTCGGTGGCGGCCATGCAGGGCCGCATCGCGATGTACCACTTCCTGGGCGACGCGGTGGCGCCGCTGAACCTGAAGACCGTGTCGTCGAACGTGTTCACCGACCCCGAGATCGCCACGGTCGGCGTCTCGCAGGCCGACGTCGACGGCGGGAAGTTCGACGCCCGCGTCGTCAAGCTGCCGCTGCTGCGCAACCCGCGCGCGAAGATGCAGGGCATCCGGGACGGCTTCGTCAAGATCTTCTGCCGCCCGGGCACCGGCATCGTGGTCGGCGGTGTGGTCGTCGCGCCGCGCGCTTCGGAACTGATCCACCCCATCTCGATCGCGGTCGACAACAATCTGACGGTCGAACAGATCGCGAACGCGTTCACCGTGTACCCCTCCCTTTCGGGCTCGATCGCCGAAGTGGCCCGGCAGTTGCACACGCGGAAGATCGCCGAAGAGGGCTGACGCTCCGTAACCCGCCCCAGGTCACGGTGAGTTGCGGCCCATGCGGGCGGCATAGGCGCAGTGGGTAAGCACCCCCGCTGCGCCTATACCACTTCCAGGGCAGTTGTGCGAACAGAACCTGTAATTCGGCGCAAACAGCTGAAAGCAGACGGTCGTTGGGGTTACTGTCAGTTTCGTGTTCGCTGCAGAACGTCGTCAATTGATCCTCGAAATGGTGCGAGCCAATGGAGCGGTATCGCTCCGGGAGCTCGCCCGCGTCGTCCAGACCTCCGAAGTGACCGTACGGCGGGACGTGCGCGCACTGGAGGCAGAAGGACTCCTGGACCGCCGGCACGGCGGTGCGGTATTGCCGGGCGGATTCACGCGGGAATCCGGCTTTCCGCAGAAGTCACATCTCGCGACCGCAGAGAAGACGGCCATCGCCGATCTCGCCGCGGGTCTCGTCGAAGAGGGCGAGGCCATCGTGGTGGGCGCGGGGACGACCACGCAGGAGCTGGCCCGCCGGCTCGCGCGTGTGCCGGGCCTGACCGTCGTCACCAACTCCCTTCTGGTGGCCCAGGCGCTGGCCCATGCCAACCGCGTCGAGGTCGTCATGACCGGTGGCACGCTGCGGGGTTCCAACTACGCACTGGTGGGCAGCGGGGCCGAGCAGTCCCTGCAGGGCCTGAGAGTGTCCCGGGCGTTCCTGTCCGGGAGCGGTCTCACGGCCGAGCGAGGGCTCTCCACCTCCAACATGCTGTCGGCTTCCGTGGACCGGGCGCTCGTCCAGGCCGCGGCGGAGGTCGTCGTGCTCGCCGATCACTCCAAGCTCGGGACGGACACCATGTTCCAGACCGTGCCGACCGACGTGATCACGCGACTCGTCACCGACGAGCCGCCCGGGCACGACGACCGGGCCGCCACGGAGCTCCAGGCACTGGCCGACCAGGGCGTCCAGATCGCCGTCGCGGGGGCGGGGCCTTCGTCGGCGGGGGGCGGTGATCCCGTCCCGGCGCGGCAGCCGCGCCGGGATGTGCCGCTCCCCGGCCAGCGCCGGCTCCCGTCCGGCGGCCACCCGCTCAGGAACGCGGCGACGCTCGACGCCACACCCGAGCGCTCGGCACGCGTGGCCGATCTGCGACGCCGCTAGCTCCGGCGCCGCCCGCGCTCTAGGGCGCGGTAATACCTCGTAGCGTCAGCTTGAGGAGCCGGTCCGCCAGATCCGGGTCCGACGGAGTCTCCTCCGCCGCGAGCGCGATCGCGTTCGTCAGCTGGAGCAGGTCGGTGATGGAGACGTCGTCGCGGACCGAGCCGGAAGCCTGCGCCCGGGACAGCAGCGCCTGCCCCGCCTCGCGCATCGGCGTGCTGCACCGCGCGAGTGCCGAACTCGCGTCCTGGGAAGCCGACATGAGGGCCCGGGACAGCCCCCGGTACTCGCTCGCGTGCGTGATGATCTCGCGCAGCCACGTGACGAGCGCCGCGCACGGCTGCGGCGCGTCGAGCAGGGCGCGGGAGCGGGCCAGCAGATCACTCACCGCCTCCTCGAAGACGGCGCTCATCAGTGCGTACCGGTTCGGGAAGTGCCGGTACAGCGTGCCGATGCCGACGCCCGCGCCGCGCGCCACGTCCTCCAGGGACGCACCGGTGCCGTGCTCCGCGAACGCCTTGCGGGCCTGCGTCAGCAGCCGCTCGTAGTTGCGGCGGGCGTCCGCCCGCATGGGTCGGCCGCGATCGTGGTCGGTGCCGGTCGTCATCGGGCCTCCCTGGGCGTGCGCGGGCCTCCAAGGATGCCCGATCGGGCCGGTGCGGAGGGACGGCCACCGCAGTAGCGTCGACCACAGCGGAACGTGGACCGGGGGAAACGGGCGGGGGCCCGCCGACCGCACGGTCGACGGGCCCCCGGCCGGAACCGGTCGGACGTCAGTCCTTGATCTCGCAGATCGCCGCACCGGAGGTGAGCGAGCCGCCGACCTCCGCGACAAGTCCCTTGATGGTGCCGGACTTGTGGGCGTTGAGCGGCTGCTCCATCTTCATGGCCTCCAGGACGACGACGAGGTCGCCCTCCTTGACCTCCTGGCCCTCCTCGACGGCGACCTTGACGACGGTGCCCTGCATCGGGGACGCGAGGGTGTCGCCGGAGGCGGCCGGGCCCGACTTCTTCGCCGCGCGGCGCTTCGGCTTGGCGCCGGCCGCGAGGCCGGTGCGGGCGAGGGACATGCCGAGCGACGACGGGAGGGAGACCTCCAGGCGCTTGCCGCCGACCTCGACGACGATCGTCTCGCGGTCGCCGTCCTCCTCGTCCGCGTCGGCACCGGCCGGGGCGAACGGCTTGATGTCGTTGACGAACTCGGTCTCGATCCAGCGGGTGAAGATCGTGAACGGGTCCGTGCCACCGGTCAGTTCGGGCGCGAACGCCGGGTCGGTGACCACCTTGCGGTGGAACGGGATGGCGGTCGCCATGCCCTCGACGTCGAACTCCGCGAGCGCGCGGGCGGCCCGCTCCAGGGCCTCCTTGCGGGTGCGGCCGGTGACGATCAGCTTGGCGAGCAGCGAGTCCCACGCCGGGCCGATGACCGAGCCGGACTCGACGCCCGCGTCCAGCCGGACACCGGGACCGGTGGGCGCCTCGAACTTGGTGACGGTGCCGGGCGCGGGCAGGAAGCCCCGGCCCGGGTCCTCGCCGTTGATCCGGAACTCGAAGGAGTGACCGCGCAACTGCGGGTCGCCGTAGCCCAGTTCCTCACCGTCGGCGATCCGGAACATCTCGCGCACCAGGTCGATGCCCGCGACCTCCTCGGTCACCGGGTGCTCGACCTGCAGACGCGTGTTGACCTCCAGGAAGGAGATCGTGCCGTCCGCGCCGACCAGGAACTCGACGGTGCCGGCGCCGACGTAGCCGGCCTCCTTCAGGATCGCCTTGGAGGCCGAGTACAGCTCCTCCACCTGGGCGTCCGACAGGAACGGCGCCGGAGCCTCCTCCACCAGCTTCTGGTGGCGGCGCTGCAGCGAGCAGTCACGGGTCGAGACGACCACGACGTTGCCGTGGCTGTCGGCCAGGCACTGGGTCTCGACGTGCCGCGGCTTGTCCAGGTACCGCTCGACGAAGCACTCGCCGCGGCCGAAGGCGGCGACCGCCTCGCGGACGGCCGAGTCGTAGAGCTCCGGCACCTCTTCGAGGGTGCGGGCGACCTTCAGACCGCGACCGCCGCCACCGAAGGCGGCCTTGATCGCGATGGGCAGGCCGTGCTCCTCGGCGAACGCGACGACCTCGTCGGCGCCCGCGACCGGGTCCGGCGTACCGGCGACCAGCGGGGCTCCCGCGCGCTGCGCGATGTGACGGGCCGCCACCTTGTCACCCAGGTCCCGGATCGCCTGCGGCGGCGGTCCGATCCAGATCAGGCCGGCGTCCAGCACGGCCTGGGCGAACTCCGCGTTCTCCGACAGGAATCCGTAGCCCGGGTGGATGGCGTCCGCGCCGGAGTCCTTGGCTGCCTGCAACACCTTCTCGATGTCCAGGTAGCTGGTCGCCGGGGTGTCACCGCCCAGCGCGAAGGCCTCGTCGGCCGCGCGGACATGCAGAGCGTCCCGGTCCGGCTCGGCGTAGACGGCAACGCTCGCGATCCCGGCGTCCCGGCACGCCCGGGCCACGCGGACAGCGATTTCGCCACGGTTGGCGATGAGCACCTTGCGCACGATGGCTCCCTCCTTGAAACAAGCCGAGTTTAGGGACAGCCGACACGGGCTTACGACCCGTCCCCAATGGTGAGCTTGCCCACACGGAGTGTGACTCGAGGCCCGCTCGGTCCGTGAAATCCCTTGTCGTGCCTGGGTGTGCGGGACTCCTCGGTGGAACCCTAACCCCCGAATGTGGTCAAGGTCTCTGTGAGACCGCGCTGCGGCCGGTCGGCATTCTTTGTGGAGTCCCTACGAATGGCCCAACGATTCTTTGCCTTCGGCAGAACCCTTGTCCGGAGGTTTACCCGTTAGTAGCGTTCGCGATGTCTCGAACGTACTTGGGGTAACAGCAGCAGCCGTACTGGAAAGTGGGTGGGACCGGTGGCGCGCAGACCGGTGGCGTGGGTGGCCGCGATCGTGCTCTTCGCGGAGGCGTTCGGGATCGTGCTCCTGAACTGGTTCCTCGGCCTGGTCGTCGACCGGCAGGACATGTCCCTGGCCGGGCTCGACCCGCGGGCGATGTCGGCCGGTGCGTGGATCGCGGGCGGACTGTTCGGGCTCTATCTGCTGGTGTGCGGCATCGTCCTGGTGCGGGCGGCGGTCGCCGACCGGGCGCCGGGCGGCTTCGGGCGCATCCTGCTGATCAGCGCGGCCGTGGTGCACGGTCTGCTCGGCGCGTTCGCGATCGGCCTGGTGGGCTGGCTCGCCTTCGTGTTCATGATGGTCGTGCTCGCCCTGATCGTGCTGACCCTGGTGGCCTACGACCGGCACGAGAACACCGAGGGCGGCGGGGAGAAGAGCGGTCCCGCCGCGCCACCGGCCCCGCCCGCTAGCTCGCCGGAGCCCACAACTCCGTGATGCCGACGCCCAGTTGACCGAGCAGACGGCGGACCAGCGGCAGCGAGAGACCGATCACGTTGCCGTGGTCGCCGTCGATGCCGTCGATGAACGGGGCCGAGCGCCCGTCGAGGGTGAACGCGCCCGCCACGTGCAGCGGTTCGCCGGTCGCCACGTACGCGGCGACCTCCGCGTCGCTCGGCTCGCCGAAGCGGACGACCGTGGAGGCGGTCCCGGAGGCGTACCGGCCGGTCGCCGTGTCGTACACGCAGTGCCCGGTCTGCAGCGTCCCCACGCGGCCGCGCATCGCCTTCCAGCGGGCCGTGGCCTCCTCGGCGTCGGCGGGCTTGCCCAGCGCCTCGCCGTCCAGGTCGAGCACGGAGTCGCAGCCGATCACGATCGCGTCGTGCGCCTCGGGTCGGGCCGCCACGACGGAGGCCTTGGCCTCGGCGAGGGCGAGGGCGAGTTCGGCGGGGGTCGGGGCCGTCACGGCGTCCTCGTCGACGCCGCTGACGATCACCTCGGGCGCGAACCCGGATTGACGCAGCAGGCCCAGACGGGCGGGGGACTGGGAAGCCAGGACGAGGCGGCGCTGAGCAGTCATGCGGGCCAGCGTAACGGCGGCCGGGGCGGGCCCTAGAACACGCCGAGGACCACCATCACGACGAGCATCGCAAGAGCCAGCACGAAACCCGCACGGCGCAGCATCTCCTGCGTCTCGCGGAGCTCCTTCGGCGGCTCGTTCTCGGGATCTGACCACAGCACGACACCGATACTGCGGCGCGCGTGCGAAGGGCGCCTGAGTACGCGTACTCAGGCGCCCCGGTGCGAAGGGACTAATTAGTTCCGCTCGCCGGTTGTGCCGGCCGGTCCTAGCCGGGCCAGCACGAGCGGCTCCAGCTCGTCGGCCCCGGCGCCGGCAGCCGGTGCGCGGCGATCCGGGAGGGGTCCGCCCACGCGTCCCGCTCGGCCGCGGCGGCCGGGGCACCGGACACCGCCGCGGCGCGGGCCTGGACCACCGCCAGTGCGGCGGCCAGCTCCTCGGGTGTGGGGTTGCCCCGTACGACCTTGATCATCATGACGGCGCTCCTTAGAGGGGGATGTTGCCGTGCTTCTTCGGCGGCAGGCTCTCCCGCTTCGTCCGCAGCTGGCGCAGGCCCCTGACGACGTGGGCGCGGGTGTCGGACGGCATCACGACCGCGTCGATGTAGCCGCGCTCGGCCGCCGTGTACGGGTTGAGGAGCGTGTCCTCGTACTCCTGGATCAGGCGGGCCCTGGTCTCCTCGACGTTCCCGTCGGCCTCGGCCGCCGCGATCGTCTTGCGGTGCAGGATGTTGACCGCGCCCTGCGCGCCCATGACCGCGATCTGCGCGGTGGGCCAGGCCAGGTTCAGGTCGGCGCCCAGGTGCTTGGAGCCCATGACGTCGTACGCGCCGCCGAACGCCTTGCGTGTGATGATCGTGATCAGCGGGACGGTCGCCTCGGCGTACGCGAAGATCAGCTTGGCGCCGCGCCGGATGATGCCCTCGTGCTCCTGCTCGACGCCCGGCAGGAAGCCGGGGACGTCGACGAAGGTCAGCACGGGCACGTTGAAGGCGTCACACGTGCGGACGAACCGCGCGGCCTTCTCGCTCGCGTGGATGTCGAGGCAGCCGGCGAACTGCATCGGCTGGTTGGCGACGATGCCGACCGGACGGCCCTCGACCCGGCCGAAGCCGGTCAGGATGTTCGGCGCGAACAGCGACTGCGTCTCGAAGAACTCGGCGTCGTCCAGGACGTGTTCGATCACCGTGTGCATGTCGTACGGCTGGTTCGCGCTGTCCGGGATGAGAGTGTCGAGCTCGCGGTCCTCGTCCGTCAGCGCGAGGTCCGCCTCCTCCGGGAAGGCCGGCGGCTCGCTCAGGTTGTTCGACGGCAGGTAGGACAGCAGCGACTTGACGTACTCGATCGCGTCCTTCTCGTCGCCCGCCATGTGGTGCGCGACACCGGACCGCGAGTTGTGCGCCCGCGCGCCGCCCAGCTCCTCGAAGCCGACGTCCTCGCCGGTGACCGTCTTGATGACGTCGGGCCCGGTGATGAACATGTGCGAGGTCTGGTCGACCATGACCGTGAAGTCGGTGATCGCGGGGGAGTAGACGGCCCCGCCCGCGCACGGCCCGACGATCAGGCTGATCTGCGGGATGACGCCCGACGCGTGCGTGTTGCGGCGGAAGATCTCGCCGTACATGCCGAGGGCCATGACGCCCTCCTGGATCCGGGCGCCGCCCGAGTCGTTGATGCCGATGACCGGACAGCCCGTCTTCAGGGCGAAGTCCATCACCTTCATGATCTTCTGCCCGAAGACCTCGCCGAGGGCGCCGCCGAACACGGTGAAGTCCTGCGAGAACACGGCGACCGGCCGGCCGTCCACCGTGCCGTAGCCGGTCACGACGCCGTCGCCGTACGGCTTGTTGGCCTCCAGGCCGAAGTCCGTCGAGCGGTGCCGGGCGAACTCGTCGAGCTCCACGAAGGAGTCCTCGTCGAGCAGCAGCTCGATCCGCTCACGGGCCGTCAACTTGCCCTTGGCGTGCTGCTTCTCGACCGCGCGGGCCGACCCCGCGTGCGTCGCCTCGTCGATCCGGCGCCGCAGGTCCTCGATCTTGCCTGCGGTGGTGTGGATGTCGGGCTTAGCGGCCTCTGCGGCCTGTTCCAACTCGGACATCGGGATGCGGCTCCCTGCCTGACTCGACGCTGCTCACGGGGGACGGTTCGGTGTATGGGGAAATCAACTGGGGCTACTGACTCGTAGGGTAGTGGCGCGAATACCGTTCGGCAGTGCGGTGTTTGCCACACCTAGGCTGGGTTGCATGACGCCGCGAGATGGTTCAGACGCGCACGACAACCGCTGGTCGGACTTGGACCGGCCGCCGCTGGCCGCGACGGGCCTGCGCAGGTCCCTCGTACGGGACGGAGGACTGTGGTCGTCCGTGGAGGTGGTGCCCCGTACCGGCTCCACGAACACGGATCTGGTGGCACGGGCCGTGGCCGGCACCGCCGACGAGGGCGCCGTGCTCGTCGCCGAGGAGCAGAGCGAGGGCCGCGGGCGGCTCGACCGGCGCTGGTCGGCGCCGCCCCGCTCGGGCCTCTTCTTCTCCGTCCTCGTCAAGCCGGGCGAGCACGAGGTGCCGGTCGAGCGGTGGGGGTGGCTGCCGCTGCTCACCGGTGTCGCCGTCGCCACCGCGCTGTCCTCGGCGGCCGGCGTCGACACGGCGCTGAAGTGGCCGAACGACCTGCTGCTCACCGTCGGCGACGAGGAGCGCAAGGCCGGCGGGATCCTCGCGGAGCGGGCCGGGACGGACGCCGTCGTGATCGGCATCGGCCTCAACGTGTCGCTGCGCGCGGAGGAGCTGCCGGTGCCCGGGGCCGGGTCGCTGGCGCTGGCCGGGGCGAAGGTGGTGGACCGGGAGCCGTTGCTGCGGGCCGTGCTGCGGTCGTTCGAGCGGTGGTACGTCGAGTGGTGTGCGGCGGAGGGCGATCCCGCGCTGTCCCGGCTCCAGGAGACGTACGCGGCGGGCTGCGCCACGCTGGGCCGGCAGGTGCGGGCGATTCTTCCGGGGGACCGGGAGCTGGTGGGTGAGGCGGTGGCCGTGGACGGGGACGGGCGGCTCGTCATCGCCACGCCTTCCGGTGACCGGGAGCCGGTCGGGGCGGGCGACATCGTCCACTTGCGGCCCGCGTAGGTTCGTTCGTCCGCGGGTGCGTGGGGGCTGGTCGCGCTGCGACAGGGACACGTACCCCCCATTAGGCGGATCCCGTTCCGAGCGGAGTGACCTGGCGCACAGGGGCTGCCGTAGAGTTGAGGCCGGTCGATACCTGACCGCGGCAGATCGGAAGGGCAGCAGGCGTGACCGTCGACGACTCGGGCTCCGGCACGGGCGCCCAAGCCGACCCCGAGAAGCCGGAGGGGGAGACAGAAGACCCCCTCGCGCTGCGGCTCGAAGGGCTCATCCTCGGCGCCGAGCGCCGCTACACACCGTTCCAGGCGGCCCGCAGCGCGGGCGTCTCCGTGGAGCTGGCCACCCGCTTCTGGCGGGCCATGGGCTTCGCCGACATCGGCCAGGCCAAGGCCCTCACCGAGGCCGACGTGCTGGCGCTGCGCCGCCTGTCCGGCCTGGTCGAGGCGGGCCTGCTCAGCGAGGCGATGGCCGTCCAGGTCGCCCGGTCGACCGGGCAGACCACGGCCCGGCTCGCCGAGTGGCAGATCGACTCCTTCCTGGAGGGGCTGACCGAGCCCCCGGAACCCGGCATGACCCGCACCGAGGTCACGTATCCGCTGATAGAGCTGCTCCTGCCCGAGCTGGAGGAGTTCCTCGTCTACGTGTGGCGGCGGCAGCTCGCCGCGGCGACCGGCCGGGTCGTGCAGGCCGGTGACGACGAGGAGATGGTGGACCGGCGGCTCGCCGTCGGCTTCGCCGACCTGGTCGGGTTCACGCGGCTGACCCGGCGGATGGAGGAGGAGGAGCTCGGCGAGCTCGTCGAGGCCTTCGAGACCACCGCCGCCGACCTGGTCGCGGCGCACGGCGGGCGCCTCATCAAGACGCTCGGCGACGAGGTGCTGTTCGCCGCGGACGACGCGGGCACGGCCGGCGAGATCGCGCTGCGCCTGATCGAGACGATGAGCAACGACGAGACGATGCCGGAGCTGCGCGTCGGCATGGCCTTCGGAACCGTCACCACGCGCATGGGCGACGTGTTCGGCACCACCGTGAACCTCGCGAGCCGGCTCACGTCGATAGCGCCACGGGACGCCGTGCTCGTCGACGGCGCCTTCGCCGAGGAGCTGGTGCGCACCGCGGAGGCGCCCGCGTCGGAGGCCGAGGCCACCGCGGCGGCGGAGAAGGCCGAACAGGACGGCGAGGCGGCGCCGAGCTACCGGTTCGCGCTCCAGCCCATGTGGCAGCGCCCGGTGCGCGGCCTCGGCGTCGTCGAGCCCTGGACGCTGACCCGGCGCACCTGACATCTTGACGGTTAACTGGCGTTAACCGGAAGGGCGAGTCATGGGTGATGAGCAGCGGTTCGGGGAGTTCGTGGCCGTACGGCGGCACGAGAGCGGGCACGTCGCCGAGCTGGTGCTCGACCGGCCCAAGGCCATGAACGCGGTCTCCAGCGACATGGCGCGCTCCATCGGCGCCGCGTGCGCGTGGCTGGAGGGCCCGGACGGCCGGGACGTACGGGCCGTCGTCGTCACGTCCAGCCACGAGCGGGCCTTCTGCGTCGGCGCCGACCTGAAGGAGCGCAACTCCTTCTCCGACGCCGAACTGGTGCGCCAGCGCCCCGTGGCCCGCGCCGCGTACACCGGCGTGCTGGAACTGCCGATGCCGACGATCGCCGCCGTGCACGGGTTCGCGCTGGGCGGCGGCTTCGAGCTGGCCCTCGCCTGCGATCTGATCGTGGCCGACGCGACGGCCGTGGTCGGGCTTCCCGAGGTGTCGGTCGGCGTGATCCCCGGCGGTGGCGGTACGCAGCTGCTGCCGCGCCGCGTCGGGACCGCGCGGGCCGCCGAGCTGATCTTCTCGGCGCGGCGCGTGGAGGCCGCGGAGGCCGGTGCGCTGGGGCTCGTGGACCAGGTGGTGGAGGCGGGGCAGGACCGGGCCGAGGCGCTGGCGCTCGCCGCGCGGATCGCCGCGAACTCGCCGGTCGGGCTGCGGGCCGCCAAGCGGGCGCTGCGGCTAGGGCACGGGCTCGACCTGCGGGCCGGCCTGGACGTGGAGGACGCGGCGTGGCGGTCGGTGGCGTTCTCCGGCGACAGGGCCGAGGGCGTGGCCGCCTTCAACGAGAAGCGCAAGCCGCAGTGGCCGGGTGAGTGACCCCGGTCCGGGGCGGGACACCGGTACGGGTGTACTGAATTCACCGAAATGCCGGAAAGCTTCCTAGCCTGGAGAGGTGGGTGAGGACGACCGGCTGCGGGCCGTGGTGGCGCTCGCGCAGGGGATGGCCGCTGCGCAGTCCCCGCGCGAGTCCTGGCGGGCGGCGGCCCTGGGCGCCTGTCGTGCGCTGTCGGGCAGTTTCGCGGCGCTCTCCGTGTGGGAGCGCGAGCACGGCCGGCTGCGGGTCCTCGTCAACGTGGGCGAGCGGGCCGACGGCGAGGCGGAGTTCCCCGAGGACGAGACGTATCCGGTGCACCAGTTCCCGGAGATCACCGAGTTCCTGCACGAGCGGTGGGCCGGCGGCGGGGAGCCGGACGCCTGGGTCGAGACGGCGTCCGGACCGATGGACCGGGCCGGGTACTGCCACCAGCGGGTGGCCGCGCTGCGGCGGCGCGGGCGCGGCTGCTGCGTCGTCGCGCCGATCGTGCTGCACGGGCGGGCCTGGGGCGAGCTGTACGTGGCGCGGCCGCTCGGGGCGCCCGTGTTCGGGCCGCGCGACGCCGACTTCGCCACCGTGCTCGTCTCCGTCGTCGCGGCCGGGATCGCGCAGACCGAGCGCCTGGAGGAGGCCCGCAGGCTCGCCTTCACCGACGCCCTGACCGGACTCGCCAACCGGCGGGCCGTCGACATCCGGCTCGACCAGGCGGTGGAGCGGCACCGGGACGAGGGCGTCGTCGTCAGCCTGGTGGTGTGCGACCTGAACGGCCTCAAGCGGGTCAACGACACGCTGGGTCACGCGCTCGGCGACCGGCTCCTCGAACGGTTCGGGTCGGTGCTCTCGCGGTGCGCGGCGATGCTGCCGGGGATGCTCGCGGCGCGGCTCGGCGGCGACGAGTTCTGTCTGCTCGCGGTGGGCCCGTCCGCCGACGAGGTGGTCCGGGTCGGCGACGAGGTCTGCTCCCGGGCCGCCGAGCTGGACCTGGGCGAGGGCGTGGCCTGCGGGATCGCGTCGACCGGGGATCCGATCGGCGAGGTCAGGAGCGCGCGGCGGCTGTTCCGGCTCGCGGACGCCGCCCAGTACAAGGCGAAGTTCCTGCGCGCCGCGAAGCCGGTGGTGGCGGGGCGTGACGGGGGCCTCGACGACCCCGTCGTGCGGCTCGCGGACTCTCCGCCGCCGGTCGCCGGGGGCGGGGAGCGGCGCCGGATCCGGGGCATGGAGCCCGATCCGTAGGCCTTCGTCCGGGGCCTCACCACGGGTAAGGGGCTCTCCTCGAACTCGGTCGTGACATCTTGAGATTCACTGCGTACGCTCCTGAATATGGATATGCACACTGTGCTGCTGGGGACCCATGGGGTCAGCGCGGACGACGTCGTCGCCGTGGCCCGGCGTAACGCCCGGATCGAACTGTCCGAAGAGGCCGTGGCCGCGCTGACCGCGGCCCGCGAGATCGTGGACGCGCTCGCCGCGAAGCCGGAGCCCGTCTACGGCGTTTCCACCGGCTTCGGCGCGCTCGCCACCCGGCACATCAGCACCGAGCTCCGCGCTCAGCTCCAGCGCAACATCGTGCGCTCGCACGCGGCCGGCATGGGCCCGCGCGTCGAGCGCGAGGTCGTGCGCGCGCTGATGTTCCTGCGGCTGAAGACGGTCTGCTCCGGGCACACCGGGGTCCGTCCCGAGGTCGCGCAGACCATGGCGGACGTGCTGAACGCGGGCATCACGCCGGTGGTGCACGAGTACGGATCGCTGGGCTGCTCCGGCGACCTCGCGCCGCTCAGCCACTGTGCCCTGACGCTGATGGGCGAGGGTGACGCCGAGGGACCCGACGGGGTTGTGCGCCCCGCCGGCGAGCTGCTCGCCGAGCACGGCATCGCGCCGGTCGAGCTGCGCGAGAAGGAGGGCCTCGCGCTGCTCAACGGCACGGACGGGATGCTCGGCATGCTCGTCATGGCGCTTGCCGACCTCGACAACCTCTTCAAGTCGGCCGACGTCACCGCCGCCCTGTCGCTGGAGGCGCTGCTCGGCACGGACAAGGTCCTCGCGCCCGAGCTGCACGCCATCCGCCCGCACCCCGGGCAGGCCGCGTCCGCCGCCAACATGCTGGCCGTGCTGAAGGGTTCGGGCCTCACCGGCCACCACCAGGACGACGCGCCGCGCGTCCAGGACGCCTACTCCGTGCGGTGCGCTCCGCAGGTCGCGGGTGCCGGGCGGGACACCATGGCGCACGCCCGGCTCGTCGCCGAGCGGGAGTTGGCGTCGGCCGTCGACAACCCGGTGGTGCTGCCGGACGGGCGCGTCGAGTCCAACGGCAACTTCCACGGGGCGCCCGTCGCCTACGTGCTCGACTTCCTCGCCATCGCCGCGGCCGACCTCGGGTCGATCGCCGAGCGGCGCACGGACCGGCTGCTCGACAAGAACCGGTCGCACGGGCTGCCGCCGTTCCTCGCGGACGACGCGGGCGTGGACTCGGGGCTGATGATCGCCCAGTACACGCAGGCGGCGCTGGTCAGCGAGATGAAGCGGCTGGCCGTGCCGGCCTCGGCCGACTCCATCCCGTCGTCCGCGATGCAGGAGGACCACGTGTCGATGGGGTGGTCGGCGGCGCGCAAGCTCCGTACGGCCGTGGACAATCTGACCCGGATCGTCGCCGTCGAGCTGTACGCGGCCACGCGGGGCGTGGAGCTGCGGGAGGGGCTGACGCCGGCGCCGGCGTCCCGGGCGGTCATCGAGGCGGTGCGCTCCGCGGGGGTCGAGGGGCCGGGTCCCGACCGGTTCCTGGCGCCGGATCTGGCTGCGGCGGAGGCGTTCGTGCGAAGTGGGGCGTTGGTCGCGGCCGTTGAGACGGTGACCGGGGCGTTGGCCTAGCCCGTACGCCGATTCGTCTGCCTGGTTGCTGCTGCGTCAGCGGGTGCGGCTCTCGTCGTGGCTGGTCGCGCAGTTCCCCGCGCCCCTGAGATGCCTGGCCTGCGGCCGGCATCTCAGGGGCGCACCTCATCGTGGGATGCCTGCAGCGGAGGGGCGGCCAATCAAGCCCCTGCGGCGATTGAGCAGCGGGGTCCGGGGCGGAGCCCCGTGACGGAGTCCTGCTGCGTCAGAACGCCTCCGTCGCGCGGCCGCGGCGGACCGAGTACGTGACGAAACCCACGCCCAGGCCCAGGAAAACGGAGCCGCCGACCACGTACGGGGTCGTGTCCACCGTGCCGGTGTCGGCGAGGCGGAGTTGGCGGTCCGACTGGGCGTCCACCGCGGCAGCGGTCTCGCGTTGGTCGGTCCGTGGTGCGTGCTCAGGGTTCGCCGTGGCATTGGGGACGAACCACAGGGCCCCCAACAGGGTCCCGGCGGCGGTGGCGGTGAGCAGTGATCGGCGTGCGGCGGACACGGAAGCGATCCCCCTTGTGGCGCTGGCGAATTGGCCGTGTCCGCTGATGTTAGTGAAAGGTGCGGGTCACGGGAAAGTCACGAGCGGAACGGGTCGTACGCTCCGCGGTATGAGCACTGATGAGACGTCACGTTTTGTTCGCCTGAAGGTGGAATTGGTCCTGGAGGTCGCCGACGTGGAGGCGCTGACCGGGGCCGCGTTGCAGCGGATCGCGGAGGACGAGGCGATGCCCGTCGAGGAGCGGGCGCACGCCGAGGGGGCCGTCCAGGAGGACGAGGCGGAGGCGATCGCGTATCTCGTGGATCCGTTCGACCTGGTCGGAGACGTACCGGGGGCCGAGCTCGTCCAGGCGTCGTGGTCCAGCGAACAGGTCGACTACGACCCCGATTCGCCGGATTGGGACCTCGACGAGGATGATGACGGGGAGGACGGCGGGTCGCGCGGGTAGTGGTTGTCGGAACGGGTGACCCCGGGTGGCAACCGCCACCCGGGGTTTC
The DNA here is from genome assembly GCF_030766975.1 of Streptomyces sp. KL116D. Taxonomy (NCBI): domain Bacteria; kingdom Bacillati; phylum Actinomycetota; class Actinomycetes; order Kitasatosporales; family Streptomycetaceae; genus Streptomyces; species Streptomyces sp. KL116D. The sequence continues at coordinate 69,815 of NZ_JASERH010000043.1, forward strand.
GTCGTCCCAGTGGGGAGTCAGGGGTTCACCAGGGGTTCTGTTACCACCGGTGCACCCGTGGTCACGACCTCTGCCGACGTGGCGTCGCCCACATCGGGGCGATCTCGGGAACGGGATGAACCGGGCAGAGCGTTATGCAGGGGTATGGGGAACCCATGTGTTCTCCGTGACCTGACCCGGGGTAGTCGGGGAAGTCGGGAAGTCGGGGAAATCGGCGACTATGGAGAAGCGTGTGATGACGGACGGTAAGCGGCGCAAGGGTCTGATGGCCGCGTCCGCCCTGCTCGGCGGTGTACTGATGCTCTCTGCGTGCAGCGGGGGCGACGACGACTCCGGGTCGTCGGGTGGTGGCAAGAAGGAGTCGCAGCAGCAGGCCGACGAGGCCGCGGCGAAGAAGACCTCCGAGGCCGACATCAAGATCGCGCCCAAGGACGGCTCCGACAACGCGAGCATCAACAACGCCGCCAAGGTCACCGTGAGCAAGGGCACGCTCACCGACGTCACCATGACGACGGCCGACGGCACCGCCGTGGCCGGTCAGATATCTGCGGACAAGAAGAGCTGGAAGCCCACGAACCAGCTGGAGCGCGCGACCACGTACAAGATCGCCGCCGAGGCGAAGGACTCCGGCGGTCGCGCCGCGCACGAGAACGCGCAGTTCACGACGGTGTCCCCGACCAACAGCTTCATCGGCAACTTCACGCCGGAGGACGGCTCGACCGTAGGCGTCGGCATGCCCGTGTCGATCAACTTCGACAAGGCCATCACGAACACGTCCGACGTGCAGTCCCACATCACCGTCTCCTCCAGCAGCGGCCAGGAGGTCGTCGGGCACTGGTTCAGCGCCAACCGCCTGGACTTCCGCCCCGAGGACTACTGGCAGGGCAACTCCACGGTCACCCTGAAGCTCGACCTCGACGGGGTCGAGGGCGCCGACGGCGTGACCGGCGTGCAGCAGAAGACCGTCACCTTCAAGATCGGGCGGAACCAGGTCTCCACGGTCGACGCCAAGACCAAGATGATGACCGTCACCCAGGACGGGAAGACGATCAAGACCATCCCGATCTCCGCCGGCTCGCCCGAGAACAAGACGTACGAGGGCCAGATGGTGATCTCCGAGAAGTTCAAGGAGACCCGGATGAACGGCGCGACGGTCGGCTTCACGGACGACGACGGCAAGGGCGAGTACGACATCAAGGACGTGCCGCACGCGATGCGCCTGTCGAACTCCGGCACGTTCATCCACGGCAACTACTGGGGTGCCAAGTCGATCTTCGGCTCGGCGAACACCAGCCACGGCTGTGTCGGTCTGGCCGACGCCAAGGGTGCCGGCGACTCCAGCACGCCGGGCGCCTGGTTCTACGACAACTCGATGGTCGGCGACGTCGTCGTCGTGAAGAACACCGGCGACAAGACCGTCCAGCCGGACAACGGCCTGAACGGCTGGAACCTGAGCTGGGCCGCCTGGAAGGCCGGCTCCGCCGCCTGATCCGACCCGCAGTTCCCCGTGAGTCCCGGTACGCGCCGCGTACCGGGACTCACTTATGCAGTCCGCATGTTCCTCACAGCTCAGTACAAAGCAGCGTCCTTACTGTCCGCCTCATGTTCCTCACCTACCTCAGGCGTGAATTGAGGCGGCGCCGGAAGGCGGCCCTCGTCGTCGCCTCCGGGCTCGCGCTCGGCATCGCGCTTGTCATCACGGTCACGTCGGTCTCGGCCGGGATGAAGCAGGCCCAGAGCAAGGTCCTCGCCTCGCTCTACGGGCTCGGCACCGACATGACGGTGACCAAGGCGGCCCAGGCCCCGTCGAAGAACGGGGGCGGCCGCCCCGACTTCACGTTCGACGCCGACGGCGACGACGACTCCAGCACGACGCAGTCGACCGACCGCGTCATGACCTCCGGCGGCCAGACGCTCAAGTCCTCGCTCGTCGGCCAGGTCGCGGACCAGCAGGGCGTCGCCTCCGCGACCGGCGCGCTGACCCTCAACGTCATGAAGGTCTCCGGCCAGTTCAGCCAGGGCAAGGCCCAGAGCCAGAGCCAGAGCCAGGGTCAGGGCCAGGGCGGCCCCGGTGGCGGCGAGGGCGGCGGTCAGGGCGGCGTCCAGGGCGGCGGCGCGAACTTCGACGTCAACTCCTACTCCGTGTACGGCATCGACGTCGCGCACCAGGGCCTCGGCCCGCTCTCCACCATGGAGATCACCAAGGGCCGCACGTTCAAGGCGGCCGAGACGGACGCCGAGGTGGCCGTCCTGTCGACGTCCTACGCCAAGGAGAACTCCAAGGCCGTCGGCGACACCCTCACCGTCAACAAGGTCACGTACGAGATCGTCGGCATCGCGCAGGCGAGCAGCAGCGAGTCGAGCGGCGACGTCTATCTGCCGCTGAAGCAGGCGCAGACGCTCGCCGACGCCAAGAACAAGGTCTCCACGATCTATGTGAAGGCGAGCGACTCGCAGCAGATCGACACCGTCAAGGCGACGATCAAGAAGAACATCAGCGGGACCACGGTCACCACCTCCGCCGATCTCGCCGACACCGTCTCCGGCTCCCTGTCGACCGCTTCCGACCTCGCGTCCAGCGTGGGCAAGTGGCTCTCCGTCGTGGTGCTCGCGGCCGCCGTCCTGGTCGCCGCGCTGCTCACGTCGTCGGCCGTGTCGCGTCGCGTACGGGAGTTCGGCACGCTCAAGGCGCTCGGCTGGAGGTCGGGGCGCGTCACCTGGCAGGTCGCCGGTGAGGCGATCGTCAACGGGCTCGTCGGCGGCGCCCTCGGCATCGCGCTCGGCCTCGCCGCCGCGTACGCCGTCACGGCCTTCAGCCCGACCCTGAGCGCGTCGCTGGGCTCGGCGGGCGGCTCGGGCG
>NZ_JASERH010000044.1:0-11437 GCF_030766975.1 Streptomyces sp. KL116D
GCTCGCGCCCGTCGGGGCGTTCGCGCGGTCGGTGGCGGCGCAGCCGGTGAGTGCGGCCAGGCCGACGGCGGTGAAGCCGCGCAGCAACGCCCGTCGCCCGGAGGCGTTCTGATCCTGTTTCATGCTTCATGCGTCACACGGCGCCGGTACGGCCGCGCACACGACCACCGGATGGGACGCGCGAATGCACCCGTTCAGCGGCTCCGTCGACCGCGGGCAACCGGAGAAATAGGTTCCGCCCCGGCACTGCCCTCACCTGGGGCTTCCGCTAGCCTCTGCGCGTGACCGATCAGCAGCCACACCAGTTCGAGCGCGGGACCGACGGGCCCAAGGTGATCGTGGTCGGGGTCGACGGCTCCCAGTCCTCGTTCCGTGCCGCGGCCTACGCCGGCGGCCTGGCCCGTCGCCAGCGCGCCCTGCTCGCCGTCGTCTACGTGCAGCCCGTGATGGCGGCGGGCGCCGCGATGGGCGTGCCCGTCGCCGAGACGACCGACGAGATCGCGGAGGGGCTCATCGCGGAGATCCGGGAGGCCACGGAGCGGGTCAAGGACATATACGACGTGCGGTGGGAGTTCCACACCTTCCGCGGCGACCCGTTCAACGGACTGGTCACCGCGGCCGACGAGCTCAAGGCGGACGCCGTGGTCGTCGGGGCGTCGGAGCAGGCCGGGCACCGCATCGTCGGTTCGGTCGCGGTGCGTCTGGTGAAGGCGGGGCGCTGGCCCGTCACGGTGGTGCCGTAGCCGTCGCGCGGGCGGACGGGGCGTGCCGTCTTCCGTACCTGGCGCAACGGGAGCATCATGATCGGCCGTCAGCCGTCGCGTCCGCGAAGAGGTGAGCTCATGGCCAGTCCCCCCAAACTGCCGATGGGACGGGGCGTACTGCGTCGCAAACCCATCGAACAGATCGAGGCCACCGAAGGCGGGGCCGACGGCGAGCGGCCGCAGCTCACCCGCTCGCTCGGGCTCGGTCAGCTCACCGCGATCGGCGTGGGCGGCATCATCGGCGCCGGCATCTTCACCCTCGCGGGCACCGTAGCCAACGGCACCGCGGGACCCGCCGTCCTGATCTCGTTCCTGATCGCGGGCGTGGCGAGCGCGGCCGCGGCCCTCTCCTACGCGGAGTTCGCCGGGCTCATCCCGAAGGCCGGCTCGGCGTACACCTACGGCTATGCCGTGCTCGGCGAGCTCGTCGGCTGGTTCATCGGCTGGGACCTCCTCCTGGAGTACACGGCGATCGTCGCGGTCGTCGCGATCGGGATCTCCGGCTACTTCAGCTTCCTGCTCGGCGAGATGGGCGTGGACCTGCCGAACTGGATGCTGGGCGCCCCCGGCACCGGTGACGGCCACAAGGTCGACCTCTTCGCCGCGGCCCTGTGCCTGCTGATCGCGTACCTGCTGACGCTCGGCATCAAGAACGCGGCCCGCTTCGAGACGATCGTCGTCGTCCTCAAGGTGCTCGTGGTGCTGCTGGTGATCGGGGTGGGCTTCTTCCACATCGACACGGGCAACTACACGCCGTTCTTCCCGTTCGGCGTCTCCGGCGCGTTCACGGGTGCGGCGACCGTCTTCTTCGCGGTCTTCGGCTACGACGCCATGTCCACGGCGGCCGAGGAGTCCAAGGACGCGCAGCGCCACATGCCGAAGGCGATCCTGTACTCCCTCGCGATCTCGATGGTGCTGTACGTCCTGGCGTGCCTGGTGCTGACCGGCATGCAGAACTACAAGGACATCGACCCGGAGAGCGGGTTCTCCACCGCGTTCAAGTCGGTCGGGCTGAGCGGGCTCGCGGACGTGATCGCGGTGGGCGCGATCATCGGCATCCTGACGGTCATGTTCACGTTCATGCTGGGCGTGACCCGGGTCTGGTTCTCCATGTCGCGCGACGGGCTGCTGCCGAAGTGGTTCGCGAAGACGCACCCCACGCGGCACGTGCCGACGCGGGTGACGTGGATCGTCGGGTTCGCGTCGGCCGCCATCGCCGGGTTCCTGCCGATCGGCGAGGCCGCCGAACTGACCAACATCGGGATCCTGCTGGCATTCGTCGTGGTGTGCGTCGCGGTGATCGTGCTGCGCTACCGGCAGCCCGAGCTGCCGCGCACCTTCCGGACGCCGGCGATGCCGTTCGTGCCCGCGGTGGGGGTCGTCTTCTCCATCTGGCTGATCACGTTCCTGCAGTGGCAGACGTGGGTGCGGTTCGCCGTGTGGTTCGTGATCGGGCTCGGCATCTACTTCGGGTACTCGTACAAGAGGTCCGAGCTGGCCCGCACCACGGACTAGTGCTCCGCCCCGGGCAGGGGGGTGGCTGCGGCCGTCCCCCTGCCCGATCAGGGTCTCCTTCGGGCGGACCACGCAGGACTCGATCCCCTCCGGGTCGGCGAGCACGGTCCCCGGCGGCCGATCAGCTGTTGGCCTCGATGGACTTCTGGAACTCGCGGGCCATCTGACCGAGGCCCTTGTCCCGCCACTGCGACCAGAAGGGCTTCCACTCGCTGATCTTCTTGCGGCCGCTGACGATGTCGTTGACGAGGTCGGTCGCCTCGGTCGACATGCGGCCGTAGTGCTCCGTGTACGCGTCGGAGTAGTGGCCCACCGTCGGGTTGCGGACCGCGGAGGCGACGAGCTTCTGCTCCACGCCGTACACGAACCGCACGTCGTCCGCGCCGTGCGTGCCGGGGAAGGCGGCGGCCTGCAGGGAGAACGGGGCGGCCGTCGTCGTGTTCAGTCCGCTCCACAGGCCCTCGACCTGCTGCTTGCCCGCCTTGGTGCGCTGCGGGATGCCCTTCTTGTCGAAGGTGAAGTCCGTCCCCTCGGTGCCGAACTCGAGGAACTGGCGCTCCTTCGAGCCGAACGGCGCGGCGATGTAGTCGAGGATCGAGAGCAGCATGCGCACGCGCTTCTCGTCACCCTTCTTCAGGGCGGTGAATCCGATGGTCCCGAGGTGGTAGTGGTGGTTCGCCCGGTGTCCGCCCGCGTTGAACGGGACCAGGACCTCCGCGCCGAGGGCGGGATTGTTGGTGCGCAGATTGGCGCGGGCGCCGGAGGGGTTGGCGAAGACGCAGGCGCCGATCGCGCCCTGGGCCATCTTGAGGTAGGCGTCGGCCATGTTCGGGTCGCCCGGGTAGAAGACGCCCGCCTTCTTGAGCTTCGTCACGAAGTTCAGGGCCTCCAGGTACTCCTCGGTCTCCTGGAAGAAGGTCAGTGACCCGTCCTTGTTCTTGCGCCACTTGTTGGGCGCGCCGAAGCACTGGCTCAGGACGCTGACGGCGTTGACGTAGATCGGTTCGAGCGCCCACTGCTTGCCGCCGGTGACCTCCTTGCACTTGGCGAGGAACTCGTCGGTGCTCGCGGCGCTCAGCCCGTCGGCCGCTTCCCACACCTTCGGGTTGCCGCCGTAGACCTGCCCGAAGGCGGGGTACGGCACGGGGGCGCCCCAGATCTTGCCGTTGACGACGGCCGTCCTCCAGTGCTCCGGAGTCATGGCGGCGAGGTTCGGGAAGTCCTTGACCGCGTCGCCCGACACGTACGCGGAGATGTCGGCGCACTTGGACTCGAGGAGTTGCGCGATGTGCTGGATGCCCTGGTTGGGCGGGATCCACATCAGGTCGGGGAGGTCGCCTGCCGCGACGGTGGCGGAGAACTTCTCGGGGTAGCCCGGGTCCGTGCCGAGGATGGCGGAGAGGTTCACGCCGAGTTCCTCGTCGACCCTCTTCCAGTGGGCGTTGTCGCTCTTGGGCAGGGGCGGCTGCACCCAGATCTCGGTGAGCACCGACACCTTCGAGCCGTCACCGGGCTTCTTCGCGACGCTCTGGACGAGTTCCTCCGGGTAGGAGAGGAATCCCGCGGACAGTCCCTTCGCGTTGGGCTGCAGGTCGGGCTTGATCCGGGTGAAGGGCTGGTACGTGGGCAGCTTCACGTGCGCGGAGGCCGCCTCGCCCTTGCCGGCCGTGGAGGAGCCGCAGCCGGTCAGCCAGGTCGACGCCGCACCCGCGGCGACTGCCGTGCTCAACCCGAGAAAGCGGCGGCGGGACATGCTTGTCATGACACAACTCCGGGGAAGAAGGGGACGGTTCGGTGAGGGGAGGGGAGGGACGGGTCAGCCCTTGATGGCGCCGGTGAGCACGCCCTTGGTGAAGTACTTCTGCAGGAAGGGGAAGAGCAGCAGGATGGGCAGCAGCGCGAGCATCACCACGGCCATGGAGATCGACTGCTGCGGGGGCAGGTGCTGCAGGCCCAGCTGGTCACCGGTCATCTGCTTGCTCTGCACCACATAGGTGCGCAGCACGACCTGGATCGGCCACTTCCCCGAGTCGTTCAGGTAGAGCATCGCGTTGAAGAAGGCGTTCCAGTACGTGACGGCGTAGAAGAGGCCGACGACGGCGATGACGCCCTTCGACAGCGGCAGCACGATGCGGGTGAGGATCCGCCAGTCGCCCGCGCCGTCGATGCGCGCCGCCTGGTACAGCTCCTCCGGGATGTTCATGAAGAAGGACCGCATGACGACCAGGTTGAAGGCGTTGACGAGCCCGGGAAGGATCAACGCCCAGTAGGAGTCGAGCAGTCCGAGCTCCTTGACCAGCACGTACATGGGGATCATGCCGGGCGCGAAGAGCAGGGTGAACAGGACCATCAGGAGGATCGGCTTGCTGCCGGGCACTCCGCGCTTGGACAGCGCGTAGGCGAGGCCGATCGTCGTCAGCAGGGACAGGGTCGTGCCCACGACGGTGATGCCGATGCTCACCAGGACGGCGCGGGTGACCAGGCCGCCGGAGAGGATCGTCGTGTACGCCTCGAAGGTGGGGTCCGTCGGGAAGAGGACGAAGCCGCCCGCCGCCGTGATCTGTTCGCGGGAGGCGAGGCTCGTGGACAGCACGGTGAGGAACGGGAGGATCATCACCGCGCAGACGACGGTGAGGACGACGGCCTTCGCGGACTTGCCGAGACGGGTCGGCTCCTCCTCCCACGCGGGGCGGGCGTCCTCGGGCCTGGGCCTCAACAGGGGCAGGGAGAAGGTCACTTGGAGTACACCCCTTGCTCGCCGAAGGCGTGGGCGATCTTGTTCGCGCCCCAGATCATCAGCGCGCCGACGACTCCCTTGACGAGGCCGGCGGCCGCGCCGACGCCCCAGTCGCCGTAGACCACGCCGTGGTAGTAGACGTACGTGTCGAGCACCTCGGCCGCCCGTGCGCCCACCGCGTCACGCTGGAGCAGGAACTGCTCGAAGCCGACGGAGAGGACGTCACCGAGGCGCAGCACGAGCAGCATGATCGTGACGCCGCGCACGGCGGGCAGCGTGACGTGCCACATGCGGCGCCACCGTCCGGCGCCGTCGACGGCCGCGGACTCGTACAGGCTCTGGTCGACGTTGGCGAGCGCCGCGAGATAGATGATCATTCCCCAGCCGACGTCCTTCCAGATCACCTGCGAGGTGATGAGGAGCGGGAAGGTCGACGGGTCGGTCATCACGTCCAGGGCCGAAAGGCCGTGGTCCCGGAGGAAGTTGGAGATGAGGCCGGCGCCGCCGAGGACCTGCTGGAAGAGGGCGACCACCAGGACCCAGGAGATGAAGTGCGGCAGATAGACGACGCTCTGCACGAACTTCTTGACGCGACTGGAGACGAGGCTGTTGAGCAGCAGCGCGAGGCCGAGCGGCGCCGGGAAGAAGAAGATCAGCTGGAGCGCGGCGAAGGAGAGGGTGTTGCGGACCGACTCCCAGAACGCCGGGTCGACGAAGAGTTCCTGGAAGTTGGCGAGGCCGACGAGGGCGCTGTCCTTGAAGCCGATGAACGGCTGGTAGTCCTGGAAGGCGACGATGTTGCCGAGCATCGGGACGTAGAAGAACACGACGAAGAACAGCAGGCCCGGGGCCATCAGGGCGAGCATCACCCAGTTGTTGCGGAGGCGGCGGCGCAGGGGCGGGCCGCTCCTTGCCCTGCGGCCGGCCGTGGGCCGCGCCGTGATCACGGGTGGCGAGGCGGCGCGCGGGCGCCGCCGAGTTGCAGGGGATGACACGCGTACTCCCACCGACGGGACGGGATCGCCAATTTAGAAGGCAACTTGCTGAATTGGTGAGCCATATCCTGGGAGCGGCTCAGGCCGCCGTCAACCGCCTCCAAGGTCACGGGAGTTGGACTTTCCTTCGGTGGTTCTTGGACTTTCCTTCGCCGGGCCTACGCGGTCTGCTCGATGTGGTCCAGTGCGAGGCGGGCTGCCCCGATTGCGGTGGATTCCTCGCCGAGCGTGGAGGTTCGCACCTCGGGCGGGCAGGGGCAGAGGGCCGCGAGGCGCTCGGCGAACGGCTCGCTGAGCAGTGCTCCGGCGCGCGAGATGCCGCCGCCCAGGACGACGGCCCGCGGGTCGAGGACGGCGACGTGCCGGGCGAGGCTCTCGGCGAGGGCGTGGGCGAAGGCGCGCAGGGTGTACGCGGCTCCTCCGTCGCCGGCCGCCGCGGCGGTGACGACCGCCCGGGCGGCGTTCTCCCGGGTCGGCCGCGCCTCTCCCCCGTGCCCGGCGAACCAGTCGAGCAGCCGCTGGTAGGGGACGGTCCAGCCGTCGCCCGCGACCATCTCGCCGGCCGCCCCGCGGTGGCCCCGGTGGAGTTCGCCGCGCAGCCACAGGCCGATGCCGAGCCGGTTGCCGACGTACAGGTACAGGAAGTCGTCGGTGGCGGCGGCGACCCCCGCGGTGCCCTCCGCGAGGGTGGCGAGCTGGATGTCGTTGCCGACGATCACGGATCCCGGTGCCACGTCGGCGAGTTCGGCGGTGAGGTCGACCCCGCTCCAGCCGGGCAGCGAGTCGCTGACGGTGACGACGCGGCCCTCGGTGTCGACCATGCCGCTGGTGCCGACGCCGGTGGCGAGCGGACGCAGCCGCTCCCCCTCGGGGCCGGCGTCGGGCCCGGCGAGGCAGCCCCGGATCGCGGCGCGGACGGCGTCGAGCCGTTCGGGCGCGGGCAGTTCGGGCGTGACGGGCACGCGGTGCGCGGCGACCGTCCTGCCCAGCAGGTCGGTGGCGAGCGCCAGGACCTTGTGGGCGCCGACGTCGACCCCGATGACGTGCCCCGCCTCGGCGCGGAACCGGAACCGGCGGGCCGGTCTGCCGACCCCGCCGCCGCCCGGCTCCAGTTCCACCAGGCGCCCCTCGCGCAGGAGTTGCGCGGTGAGGTCCTGGGCGGTGGGTCTGGACACGCCGATGAGGGCGGCCAGTTCGGGCACGGTGATCTCCTCGCGGGCGCGCAGGACGCGCAGCGCGGCGGCCGCGTTGAGGCGGCGCAGCAGGGACGGATCCCCGCTCTTGGCCTGCCGGTCCGGCCGGCTCTCGGGCCGGTTCGTGTGGATGCTGGGCTTGTTGGGCTTCATGGGTGCGGCTCCCCCCGATCCAAGGCGTCCCCCTTGACAGCATGATCGGTGATTCCTCAGGGTGACCCGGAGTGATTGAGCAACTTACCTAATAAACGCGCCCCTGGGGGACCTCGTATGGGTGAGCACATCGCGGGACACGGTCATCCGGAACTGGAATGCGGGGTCGGCGACTGGGACTCCGAGGTCTACGGCAACCACCGGATCCTCGTCCGGGTGCCGGGAACGGGCCCGGAGCCGCGGCCGATCGTCGCGGCGGAGCTGCCGTGGCGGCGCCAGGATCCGGAACCGGAGGACGTCGACGTCGTCGTGCTCGCCCCGTCCGGCCGGCGGATCCGCGACACGGTGGCGGTGGAGGTGACCGCCGCGCGCGGCCGGATCGCCTTCGCGCCGGTCGAGGGCCCGGGCACGTACGCGGTGCACTACCTGCCGTACGCGCACACGGGCAAGCCCTACTACCCGCAGGCGGCCTACCGCCGGCCGACCGGCACCGCCGATCCCCAGTGGGTGCACGACCACGGTCTCGACCGGCCGGGTCCGGCCGACGTCTGGGCCGCGCTGCCGCGCGCGGAGGCGTTCCGCTACGAGGCGGCGAGCGCGGTCGACTCGTTCGCGCCGCTCGGCTTCGCGGCGACGCGCGAGGAACGTGAGAGCGTCGAACTCGCCTTTCCTGACGCCGAGTTCCTGCTGTTCGGGGAGGACAGGGCGCATCCGCTGGGCCGCTACCGGCAGCTCCCGGCGCGCTGGGCGCTCGGCGTTCCGTTCGCGGCGTTCGAGGCGACGGCGGACCGGGGCGAGTGCTACGCGTTCCAGGTCGGCGTGGCCGCCCGGCAGGACCTGGCGGACGTCCGGGTGGAGGTGCGGGGTCTGCCGTTCCCGGTGCGGTGCGTCAGCCGGGGCGGCACCGACGCGCGGGGCCGGCCGTTCGAGCGGCGGATCGGCGTGGCGGCGGGCGGGGTGTGCGCCCTGTGGTTCCTCGCGGACGTGCCCGCCGACGCGGAGCCCGGCCGCTACGAGGGCGAGGTGGTGGTGCGCGCGGACGGGGTGCCCGGGCGGGCGCTGCCGGTCCGGCTCACGGTCACCGGGCGACTGCTGCCCGACCACGGCGTCGGTGAGCCGCACCGGCTCGCCCGGCTCGGCTGGCTGGACTCGGCGACGGGCCACGACGACGAACTCGTCCCGCCGTTCACCCCGGTGACCCGGGAGGCGACGGCGGACGGCGGGCAGCGGCTCGGCATCCTCGGGCGGGTCGTACAGATCGGCCCCGACGGCCTCCCGCACCGCCTGGTGTCGACGTTCACCCCCGCGGTGACCGCGGCCGACGGCGCCCCGCACGACGTGCTCGCGGCGCCCGTCCGCCTCGGCATCGGCCGCGCCCTCAAGTCCGAGCCGCTCACCGCCGGACGACCGGGGCCGGCCCGGGCGACGTGGTCCACCCGCGCCGTCGGCGACGGCGTACTCCTGCGCACCGAGGGCGAGTTGGAGGCCGACGGCTTCCTCGTGGTCCGCGCCACGGTCGAGGCGACCGCCGACCTCGACCTGCCGGACGTGACGCTCGACGTGCCGGTCCGCGAGGAGATCGCGCGGTACACGATGGGCCTCGGGCTGACGGGCCGCGTCTGCCCGCAGACGTACGACTGGACGTGGGACACGGCCGCCCACAACCAGGACGCCCTCTGGCTCGGCACGACGCACGCCGGGCTCCAGCTCTCGCTGCGCGACGAGCACTACGACCGCCCGCTGAACACCAACTACTACCGCGAGAAGCCGCTCGTGACGCCGCGCTCGTGGGCGGGCGACGACGGGCGGGGCGGCATCCGGCTGCGGACGGCCGACGGGGTGCGCACGGTCACCGCCGCCAGCGGGCCGCTGCGGCTGCGGGCGGGCGAGCGCCGGTGCTTCGAACTGCGGCTGCTGCTCACGCCGTTCAAGCCGATCGACCCGGCCAGACAGCTCACCGAGCGGTACTTCCACGCGTACGCGGCGCCCGAGGAGGTCGCCGACTACGGCGCGAACGTCGTCAACCTCCACCACGCCACTCCCCCGAACCCGTACATCAACGACCCGCTGCTCGCCGCCGACGTGCTGCGCGCCTACACCGAACGGGCGCACGCCCTCGGGGTACGCGTGAAGGTGTACGACACCGTCCGCGAACTCACCCGTCACACACCGGAGCTGCCGGTCCTCGCGGCCTTCGGCGACGAGGTCCTCGCGGCGGGCCCCGGCGGCGGGCACGCCTGGCTCCAGGAGCACCTGGGCGACGCCCACGTGCCCGGCTGGGTGGCGCCGAACGTCCGGGACGTCGCCGCCGTCACCACCGGCGAGTCCCGCTGGCACAACTTCTACGTGGCGGGCATCCGGCGGCTGCGCGAGCACGTCGGCGTCGACGGGCTCTACCTCGACGACGTGGCGTACGACCGCACGACGATGAAGCGGGTCCGCAAGGCGCTGACGGCGACCGGCGACGCCCCGCCGGTCGTGGACCTGCACTCGTGCAACCAGTACCGGGCGCCCGACGGCTTCGCCTCCAGCGCCAACCTGTACGCGGAACTCCTCCCGTACGTGGACCGGCTCTGGCTCGGCGAGCTCTTCGACTACGAGGGGACCGACCCCGCGTACTGGCTGGTGGAGCTGTCCGGGATCCCGTTCGGCCTGATGGGCGAGATGCTGGAGGGCGGCGGGAACCCGTGGCGGGGCCTGGTGTTCGGGATGACCGCGCGGGCGCCGATGACCGACGTGCGGCCGCTGTGGCGGGCCTTCGACCGGCTGGGGCTGCCGGACGCCGCCATGACCGGCTGGTGGGCGCACGACGGCCGCGTGGGCACCGGGCACCGGGAGGTGCTCGCGACGACGTGGCGGGGCGCGGACGGGGCGGTGACCGTGGCGGTGGCGTCCTGGGCCGGGGTGCCCGTCGACTGCCGCGTCACGGTGGACGGATCGGACGTCGAGGCGTACGCGCCCGCGATCGACGGGTTCCAGGACGAGCGGACGTACCCGGCGGGCGGCCCCGTGCCGGTCGCGCCGGGACGGGGCCTGCTGCTGCGGCTGGGGGCGGCTACTGCGCCATGACGAGGCCGTCCTGGGCGGCGCCCCGGCTGAGCACGACGCGGCGGATCCGGTCCCGGACCCCTTCGAGGTCGGCGCCCCGGTCGATGGCGCGCCCCAGGTTCACGACGCGGTCCGAGCCCAGGTCGAAGAGGGCGGGCACGAACTCCGCCTTCGTCACCCGCCAGCGCTGTCCGGCGCGGGCGGGCGGGGCGAAGGTGAAGCGGCCGATCGTGCCCATGTTGCCGCGCGCGTCCTGGGCGCCGTCGTGGTTGAACATCTCGCCGGCGATCTGGTCGCCCATGCCGTAGACGATCCAGGTCCCGTTGACCTTCTCGTACGCCTGCGGGACGTGCGCGTGGGTGCCGAGGATCAGGTCGATGTCGGGGCGGCCGTCCGTCCGTGACGCGGTGAGCTGCCTGCCGAGGCCCAGTTGCCGCTCGTCCGGCTCGTCCTGCCACTCGGTGCCCCAGTGCAGGGAGACCACGACGACGTCGGCGCCCGCGCGGCGCGCTGCCCTGGCGTCCGCGACGATCCGCTGCCGTTCCATCAGGTTCACCGCCCAGGGGCGGCCCTGGGGCAGCGGGTAGCCGTTCGTGTCGTAGGTGTAGGCGAGCTGGGCGACCTTGGCGCCGCCCGCCCGCAGCCAGGCGGGGCTGTGGCCCTCGGCGGCGGTGCGGCCGGAGCCCGCGTGCTTCACCCCGGCCCGGTCGAGGGCGCCGAGGGTGCGGGCGATGCCGTCGGCGCCGTCGTCGAGGGTGTGGTTGGAGGCGGTGGAGCAGGAGTCGTAGCCGGTGGCGCGCAGGCCCGCGGCGACCTGCGGCGGCGACTTGAAGGCCGGGTAGCCGCTGTAGTCGCCCTGCGCGCCGTACACCGTCTCCATGTGGCAGATCGCCAGGTCGGCCCCGGCGACGACCGACTTGGCGCCCGCGAGCATGGGGCGGAAGTCGTAGCCCTCGCCGCCCGCGTCCGCGTTCGCCCGGTCGATGATCGAGGTGTGCGGCAGCACGTCGCCGGACGCGGCGAGCGTGAAGC
>NZ_JASERH010000045.1:0-25599 GCF_030766975.1 Streptomyces sp. KL116D
GGTCTTCCAGACGTTGTAGAAGAACGGCAGGATCGACAGACCGAGCAGGAACGAGGAGATGCGTCGAGATCGCTGTTCAGCGCGGTGAAGCCGTCGGCCGCGAGGTAGTCCGCGTAACGACGCGGCATGCCCTCGACGCCCAGCCAGCGCTGCACCAGGAACGTGGCGTGGAAGCCGGTGAACAGGGTCCAGAACGTGATCTTGCTGAGTGCGCTTCCGTCGAGCAGCTTGCCGGTGAGCTTCGGCCACCAGAAGTGGAAGCCGCGCGAACGTCGCGGAAGGCGACGGTGCCGAAGACGACGTAGTGGAAGTGCGCCACGACGAAGTACGAGTCCGTGACGTGGAAGTCCAGCGGCGCCGCGAGGATGACGCCGGTCAGGCCGCCGAACGTGAAGGTGATCGAGGTGCCGACCGCCCAGAGCATCGGTGTCTCGAAGGAGAGCGAGCCCTTGGAGCATCGTGCCGGTCCAGTTGAAGAACTTCACGCGGTCGGCACGGCGATCAGGAAGGTCATGAAGGGAGAAGCAAGGGCAGGAGGACGCCCGCGGTCGCGTACATGTGGTGCGCCCACACGGCCACGAGACAGTCCGCGATCGCGATCGTCGCGCCGACGAGCGCCGGAGTAGCCCGGAGCATCGGCTTGCGGCGAGAAGACCGATGACCTCGCTGGATGATGCCGGAAGAAGGGCAGGCTACATGCGACACCTCGTGGACAGTCCGAAGAACCAGAAGAGGTAAGCTGCTGCATAGCGCATGCCGCCGTTCTGCGTCGTCCGAAGACCACGGGCACGAACCTGCCGGTCCGCCTCCAGGGCAGAGCAGCGCGGCCGCGAGGACCGGGAAGGCGAGCAGGACGAGCACCGACGTGCCGCGGCGCGTTCCACACGAAGATCGGCATGCGGAACATCGTCATGCCGGGAGCGCGCGCATGCAGATGATGGTGGTGAGTGAAGTTGACCGCACCGAGGATCGTGCCGAAGCCGGAGAAGGCCAGACCCATGATCCACATGTCGGCGCCGATGCCCGGCGAGCGGACGGCGTCGGAGAGCGGGCTGTAGGCGAACCAGCCGAAGTCGGCCGCACCCTGCGCGTACAGGGAAGCCGCCGACCGCGATCAGCGAGCCGAACAGGCGCAGCCAGTAGGCGAACATGTTCAGACGCGGGAAGGCGACGTCGGGGGCACCGATCTGGAGCGGCATGATCCAGTTCGTGAAGCCTTCGCGAACGGCGGCGTCGCGAACATCAGCAGCATGATCGTGCCGTGCATCGTGAACGCCTGGCTGAACTGCTCGCTCGACATGATCTGCGTGCCGGGACGGGCCAGTTCGGCGCGCATGAAGAGCGCCATCAGACCCGCCGATGCGTGAAGAACGCGAACGACGTGACCAGATACAGCGTGCCGATGGTCTTGTGGTCAGTGGTGGTGAGCCACTTGATCACGGTCGCACCGGGGCGCTTGGCCTACCGGCAGCTCGTTCTCGTACGAGTCGTCAGCCGCGGCGGCACCCGAGGTTCGTTGAGGATGCTCACAGGTTGTTCGTCTCCCGGTTCTTCTCGTGTTCCGTCTGGGCGATGCCCGACGGGACGTCAAACCGGTCTGCCCCTTCTTGGCGAGGTCCTTGAGGGTGCTGCTCGTAGCGCTCAGGAGGGACGACCTTCACGTTGAAGAGCATCCGGGAGTGGTCGACGCCGCACAGCTCGGCGCACTTACCCAGGAAGGTCCCCTCCTTGTTGGGGGTCACCTCGAAGGCGTTGGTGGCCCGGGATGACGTCCTGCTTCATCAGGAACGGCACCACCCAGAAAGGAGTGGATGACGTCACGCGAAGTGAGGAACGAAGCGGACCTTCTCGCCCTTGAGCCAGAGGGTCGGGCCCGGGTTGTTGGTCTGCGGGTTCCGCTCGCGGAGTGCCGACCTCGTAGACGCCGCCGGCGTTCGCCGGAAGTCAGCCTTGAAGCGCTCGGGGATCGCGGAGAGCTCCTGGAGTTCTTCGCGTCACCCTCGACACCCGGCACGTTCTCGACGTAGTTGAAGCCCCAGCTCACTGGTAGCCGACCACGTTGATGGTGTGTGCGGGCTTGTCGTCGAGCTTCAAGCTTCGACTCGTCGCGCGCGGTGGCAAGTAGAAGAGGACCGACACGATGATGAGCGGAACCACCGTGTACAGCGCCTCGAGCGGCATGTTGTACCGCGTCTGAGTGGGAACCTCGATCTTGGTGCGGCTGCGCCGGTGGAAGATGATGCTCCCACAGGATCAGTCCCCACACCAGCACGCCCGTGGCGAAACGCTGCCGCCCACGAGCCCTGCCAGAGGGGAGAGGATCTAGGGGCCTCCTCCGTCACCGGGGTGGGCATACCAAGACGAGGAAGTCCTGTATGTGCAACCGGTAGCGGTTACCAGGATCAGGCCGCAGTCAGCACCTGCGGCGGCTTCCGCCGCATCGGGCGCCGCGACGAGCGGTCGGAGCCGTTGGGACTCACGTAGCGCCTTCCCGAAGTCTCGCCCGCGCTCTTTGGTTGGCCTACGGCCGCCATCTCGCTGGTCGCTCGCCGCCCTGGCACACGGGCAGGGGTTTGGATGTTTATGCGGACCAAACCCTACTGGACGCTATTTGGTCGCGCGGGAGGGTGCCTAACGCGCCGCGGGTCACTCCGAAGGGTGGGATTGGCCTGCTCCGGGGTTTCTGACGGGGGTCGGGAGGCGTCCACCGGGGTGAGGTTTGTCCGTTCGCGAGTGCGGGTTCGCGGGTGGTTGCTCGCGCGGTTCGGCGCGCCCTGAGGGCGGCCTCCCGACGGTCGAGAGCTTTAGCGTTGCGGGGTGGCTTACTTCGACTCGGCGTCGTCCGCTCCTCCATCCACGTGGCCCGAGCAGGCTCTGCAGGCCTCCCTCGACGAAGGGTGGGGCCGATCCCTCACGGCTCTACCGGGAGGGGCGGCGGGCGCCGGCTGCTGCTGGATTCGCCGTCGGGAGGCTGCCGCCGACGCCGCAGGGTGCCGGGTGGACGAGCTGGTGTTCACGTCGTCCCGGCACGCCGCGGCACACACACGATCGCCAGGGCACTCGCCGGGCGTCGGCGTGTCGGACGGCGCTTGGTGGTATCGGCGGTCGGGCACTCCGCGGTGCTCCGTTCGGCGGCGGCCACGAAGGCGGCGGCGGCTCGGTGACGGAGGTGGCCGTGGACCGGGGCGGGCGCCGTGTCCGTGGACGCCTTCCGCGCGGCGCTGCGGGACGACACCGCCCCCGCGTGTCGTGCAGTCCGCCAACCACGAGGTGGGGACCGTGCAGCCGGTCGGCGAGGAGGTCGCCGAGGTCCGCCGGGACGCGCCGGGGTGCCGTTGTTCGTGGACGCGGCGCAGTCGCTGGCGTGGGGGCCCGTGGCCGGTGCGTGGTCGCTGCTGGGCGGGAGCGCCCACAAGTGCAGGCGGCGGGCGTCGGGATCCTCGCCGTGCGGAAGGGTGCGGTTCGCGCAAGGGCCCCGCCGACGAAGGCGGGAGTCGGGGGCGGGCCCGCCGGGTTCGAGAACATCCGGGCATCGTAGGCCGCGGCCGCGTCGCTGCGGGCGGTGCGGGGCCGAGGCGGCCGGGGAGGCGCGGCGCTGACTGCGGGAGCTGACGGACCGGATCGGGCGCCCGTGCCGGAGCTCGTGCCGGACGTGGAGGTGGTCGGCGATCCGCGCGGCGGCTGCCGCACCATGGTGGCGTTCCCGTGTCTCTATGTCGATTTCGGGAGAGCGTCCGCGCGGACTCGACCAGGCCGGTTTTTCCGTTTCAGCCCGGATCGTCGTGCACGGGCGGCACGCTGACGCCCAGCCATGTGCTGCGCGCGATGGGCGTGGTGAGCGAGGGGAACGTACGGGTGTCGCCGCCGGAGTGAAGGGCACCGGGGCCAGGGAGGTCGACCGGTTCCTGGAAGGTGCTGCCCGGGGTCGTGCGGGACGTGCGGGAAGAAGCTGGGCGCGCCCGTGGCGGGCGGCGCCGGGGACGCGGCGGCCACCGCGACCGCGGACGCGCTGGGCCCGAGCTGCCCGCAGCCGGTGATCGAGCTGGGGCGGGCGATCAGGCGGGTACGGGCGGGCGGGACGGTCACCGCTCGCCGACGACGAGGTCGCAGGTCAGCCGTGGACATCCCCGCCTGGTGCTTCACGCAGGGCACGAGTACGTGGGGGCCGAGGAGCGCTCCGACGGGAGCGCGGTCTATACGGTGCGGCGGGCCCGCTAGGGGGCGCGTTCAGCAGCAGACGGCCGCGGTCGCGTCCGCTCGGCACAGGAGCGGACGCGACCGCGGCCTCGTGCCCGCGCCCTTACAGGCCCAGGTAGGACTCCACCTCGGTGGCGGCGTCGTCGCCGTAGGCCTTGCGAAGCGGTCCATGAACGGGGGCGCGGCGCAGCTCGTACTCCCTGCGTGCCGAAAGCGTCTCGATGACCAGCGTGGCGAGCATGCAGCCGACCTGGGCCGCGCGCTCCATGGAGACGCCCCAGGCCAGGCCGGACAGGAAGCCGGCGCGGAACGCGTCGCCGACGCCCGTCGGGTCGACCTTGGCGCTCCTCCTCGGGCAGCCGACCTCGATGGTCTCCTCGCCGGCCTTCGATGCGCACGCCGCGCGCGCCGAGTGGTGGTGACGCGGTGGCCGACCTTGCCGAGGATCTCGGCGTCGGTCCAGCCGGTCTTGGACTCTGATGAGGCCCTTCTCGTACTCGTTCGAGAAGAGGAACGTGGCGCCGTCGAGCAGGAGGCGGATCTCCCTCGCCGTTCATGCGCGCGATCTGCTGCGAGAAGTCGGCGGCGAACGGGATCGCGCGCGAACGGCACTCCTCCGTGTGACGCATCATCCCCTCGGGGTCGTCCGCGCCGATCAGCACCAGGTCGAGTCCGCCCACGCGGTCCGCGACGGTCTTCAGCTCGATGAGGCGGGCCTCGCTCATGGCACCGGTGTAGAAGGAGCCGATCTGGTTGTGGTCGGCGTCCGTGGTGCAGACGAAGCGGGCTGTGCAGGGTCTCGAGATCCGACGGACTCCGTGTCCACACCGTGGCGGTCCAGCCACGCCCGGTACTCGTCGAAGTCGGAGCCGGCGGCGCCCACCAGGACCGGGTTCGTGCCGAGCTGTCCCATGCCGAAGGCGATGTTGGCCCCGACACCGCCCCGGCGTACGTCGAGGTTGTCCACGAGGAAGGAGAGGGAGACCGTGTGCAGCTGGTCCGCGACGAGTTGGTCGGCGAAGCGGCCGGGAAAGTCATCAGGTGGTCGGCGGCGATGGAGCCGGTGACTGCGATTCGCACGGCGTGAGCACGCTTCCTGAAGAGGAGGGGATTGACAGTTCACGCTACCCGGTCGAGGCCCCTGCTCTGAAGTGCGGAAACTACCCGATAGTAGGGCTTTTTCGTGGAGTGTGCCGTGCGTACGGTGCCGTCATGACCTACGACGTGTCTTTCATGACCAAGGACGGCTCGCCGCGCTGCGCGTCGACTGCGCGCGGATGGTTCCGCACTGGGTGCCGCCGCGCGCCCCCTGGGAGACGGAACGGCCGGTGACCGTGGCCGACGCGTCCGGGATCCACGGGGTCGTCGTCCCCGCGTCGTCGGCCCGGCTGATCGACTCCATGGCCGGATTCGGCGACTGACGGAGCGCGGAACCGCGCGCTCCCCCTGCCGCGTCCCATCGCTGTCCCCGGTGACCGTCCCTCATAAAGGATCCGGGATACGACGCGGCAGGCGAAGGAGCGATGCGGTGAGCACGGAAGAGCAGACGCGGATCGGCACGGCCGACCGGCGCACGCCGGCGGTCGCCCTCGGCCCTGGCGGCTGGTCCTCCTCGCCGGTGGCGGCGGAGCGTACCTGCGACGAACGCCGCCGGCGCGACCAGGACCGTTCCGGGCCCCGGCGGCGACGGCACTCGCCGCTCGCCCTGGACGGTTACGCCGAGGGCGGCAGCCCGGGCACGACGAACCGGGACCGCGCCGGGCGAGCTCGGACTCCGAACGGCACCCGCTACCGCGACCGGTGAGCTGCCGGGACGACCCGGGCGAGGCGCCCGGTCTACCGGGCCGAGGGGGCGTGGTGACCGCGGCGGAGGTGACCGCTCTCGGGAAGGCGCTCGACGTCGGCGGCGCGCTCCCGGCTGCAGGGCGGGCACCTGGAAGCTGCCGGCCGTCGACGGGTCAACCGTCGCTGCAGGTGACGCGGAAGGCGGGCACCTGGACGTACGCGCGGTTCGCGCCGTCGGCCGACCACAGTGCGCGGAGCCCCACCAAGTGCGCCTCGGTGGGCAGTGCGCGAGGGCGACGCGGTGAGCGAGGCCGCCGCGAAGAAGGCGGCCGCACCGCTCCTGAAGGCGCTCGGGCAGGACGACGCCGCAGCTCGGTCGCGGGCCGTAGGTCTGGCATGGGCGCCACCCGGCGGTGAACGCTCGACCCGAGCGTGGGCGGCCTGCCGACGTACGCCGGCTGGCTCGACCGGGATCCAGGTCGGTTCCGACGGTCAGGTCACCGGCGGCAGCGCGGGCAGCTGCCGAAGGCGCCGGGTGAAGCGGCGACACGCACCCGGACGATCGGGGCGAAGGGAGCACGCTCGACCGATGAACGGCGCGGCGGCCGGCACGTCCGCGCCGGTCGGCGGGTGCAGAGCGCGGTGCCGCTGGACGAGCAGCAGCCGGGTGCATCGCCGTCGCCGCCGCGGCCGCCCGCGTCGTCCACGGTCGCGGTCGAGAAGGCGACCTTCGGGCTCGCCGGCCGCCGCATTACGTCGAGGGCGAGCAGGCGCTCGTACCGGCGTGGCTGCTCGGAGGTGAAGCCCACCGGCGCAGCGTCCGTGCCCACGGTGACGCATCCGGCGGTCGACCCTGTTCCTGGTGGCGCCCACGAGTTCGTCGCCGAGCGGCGAGCCGCCCACGGCCTGAGCCCGCGGCCGAGCGCGTCGGCGTCGGGCGACCCGTCCCGCACCTGGGACGCGGGTCGAGGGGTACGGGCGCCGACGGAAGACGCTGACGCTGCACTTCACGGGCGGGGTGTGCGGCGACGTACTCGGCGTCGGCCGAGGAGAAGCGAAGGAGGTGTCCGTGAAGGTCACGGAGACCTCCGAAGAAGGGGACCGTCTGCATCGAGCTGGCGAAGTTCTACACGCTGCCGGTGACGCTTGGACGCCCGCTGGGTGAGCGGAAGGTCGTGACGCCGGACGGGGCTGCGGTGCCTGTCGCCGAGAAGAACCGGCCCGGTGGGTGGAGAAGTGCGCCGCGGGGGGTGAGCGGTCTGGCTCTCTGCGGGTGCGTAGTTGGTCGCGCTGTTCCCCGCGCCCCTGAAGTGGGGGTGGAGCGCCGCGCCGCGAGGGTGAGCGGTCTGGTTCTCTCGCGGGTGCGCGGGGCTGCTCGCGCCGCTCCCGCGCCCCTGAAGAACCCCTTGGCGCGGGAAGGGCCGGTCCGTCTCCTCGGGAGGTGGACCGGCCCTTCGCCGTGCCGTTTAGCTGAACGAGTCGCCGCAGGCGCAGGAACCCGTCGCGTTCGTTGTCGATCGTGAAGCCCTGCTTCTCGATGGTGTCGACGAAGTCGATGGAGGCGCCGCCCAGGTACGGGGCGGACATGCGGTCGGTGACGACCTTGACGCCGCCGAAGTCCTTCACGACGTCACTGTCGAGCGAGCGCTCGTCGAAGAAGAGCTGGTAGCGCAGGCCGGAGCAGCCGCCGGGCTGAACGGCCACCCGCAGGGCCAGGTCCTCGCGGCCTTCCTGCTCGAGCAGAGCCTTGACCTTGGCCGCGGCGGCGTCGCTCAGGATGATGCCGTCGCTGACGGTGGTGGTCTCGTCCGATACGGACATCTACATCTCTCCCGGGTTGTACGGAGACTGCTTGCCGACCTTTCAACCGGTGCAGAGGCCCGGATCCATTCCGGATCCGCCGTGGGTTTCGCACTCTCCTTTCATGCTCGCACACTCCCTGGCGAACGGGCACGGGGCCTTGGAGAAGGAGGCGAGAGAGGGCGAGAGTGAGCCGGGGCGGATTGCGTCACATCGACGACATCGGCATCGTCAAACTGACGTGAACCACGTACGATAGATAGCGTCATTTCGACGAAAAGTCGTTCTGGCATCACAAGAAAGCGGGTGCGTGACGACCACGGGCCCAGACCCCCGTTGACCTGGATGTCTCTGCCCACGCCGCTGGCGCTGCTGCTGCGTCGGGCCAAAGCGAGGCCGACCCGACGAGCGAGCGTGGCGCGTGGACTGCCTGCAAGACCTGCTCCTCGCCGTCCGACCCGGACCTGGTGGAGCAGCGGGCCCGCGCGGCCAAGGAGAAGCTCGGCGACAAGGTGTTCGTGCTCAAGCACCACTACCAGCGCGACGAGGTCATCCAGTTCGCCGACGTCACCGGCGACCTCCTTCAAGCTGGCCTCGGCGACGCCGCGGCCCGGCCCGAGGCCGAGTACATCGTGTTCTGCGGCGTCCACTTCATGGCCGAGTCCGCTGACATCCCTCACCGGCGACGAGCAGAAGGTCGTCCTGCCGGACCTCCGCGGCCGGCTGCTCGATGGCCGACATGGCCACCGCCGAGCAGGTCGCCGAGTGCTGGGACGTGCTGACCGAGGCCGGGATCGCCGAGCAGGTCGTGCCCGTCTCGTACATGAACCTCGGCCGACATCAGGCGTTCACCGGCAAGCACGGCGGGACGATCTGTACGTCGTCGAACGCCGAGCGGGCGCTGAACTGGGCCTTCGAGCAGGGCGACAAGGTGCTCTTCCTGCCCGACCAGCACCTGGGCGCAACACCGCGGTGCGCGACCTGGGGATGTCGCTGGAGGACTGCGTCGTCTACAACCCGCACAGCCGAACGGCGGCCTGACCGTCGAGCAGCTGCGGGACGCGAAGATGATCCTGTGGCGCGGGCACTGCTCGGTGCACGGACGCTTCTCGCTGGACTCGGTCAACGACGTGCGGGAGCGGATACCGGGCGTGAACGTGCTGGGTGCACCCGGAGTGCAAGCACGAGGTCGTCGCCGCGGCGGACTACGTCGGGTCGACCGAGTACATCATCAAGGCCCTGGAGGCGGCGCCGGCCGGGTCCAGTGGGGCCATCGGCACCGAGCTGAACCTGGTGCGGCGGCTCGCGAACCGGTTCGCGCCGGAGGGCGAAAGGAGATCGTCTTCCTCGACAAGACGGTCTGCTTCTGCTCGACGATGAACCGGATCGACCTGCCGCACCTGGTCTGGACGCTGGAGTCCCTCGCCGACGGACGGCTGGTGAACCGGATCGAGGTCGACCGGGAGACCGAGCAGTTCGCGAAGCTGGCCCTGGAGGCGGATGCTCGCGCTGCCGTAGCTCTCGCCAGGGGCGCGGGGAACTGCGCGACCGGCCACGACGGCGCGGCACCCGGCATCACGGGGCGCCCGGACGGCGAGGAGCCCGGTACGAACGCTGATCGGCGTCCGTGCCGGGCTCCCGGCGTTCAAGGGCCTGTCGGATCCGGCCGGCTCCGACTCCGGGAGTCGGAGGGCGCGGGCACCCCTGGCCTTCACGCTCCCGCTTGGCGGCCCGCTTCTTCGCCCGCTTCTCCTTGCGGATCTCCAGCATCGCGTAGAGCGTCGGGACCAGGAGGAGCGTCAGCAGCGTCGACGCTGATCAGACCGCCGATCACGACCACCGCGAGCGGCTGTGCGATGAAGCCGCCCTCGCCGGTGACGCCGAGCGCCATCGGGAGCAGGGCGAAGATCGTCGCCAGGGCCGTCATCAGGATCGGGCGCAGCCGGTGCCGGGCCGCCTCGACCACGGCCTCGACGACGCCGAGACCCTGCTTGCGGTACTGGTTGATCAGGTCGATCAGGACGATCGCGTTCGTCACGACGATGCCGATGAGCATCAGCATGCCGATCATCGCCAGGACGCCCATCGGGGTGTCCGTCGCGACCAGCAGGGCCGATCGCGCCGGTCGCCGCGAACGGGATGGAGACCAGCAGGATCAGCGGCTGGGCCAGCGAGCGGAACGTCGCGACGAGCAGCATGAAGACGATCGCGATCGCCGCGAGCATCGCCAGGCCCAGGTTCTTGAACGCGTCGTCCTGGTCGGAAGTGACACCGCCGATGGTTGCCGTGGCGCCCTTCGGCAGCTTCAGGTCGTCGATCTTCGACTGGAGGTCGGCGCTGACCGCGCCCGTGTTGTCGCCGGTCGGCTTGGCCGTGATGGTGGCGGCGCGGGCGCCGTCGATCCGGGTCATCGAGACCGGGCCGTCGACCAGCTGCACCGTGGCGATGTCGCCGAGGGTGAGGCCGCGCGGGCCCATCGGCAGCTTCTTCAGCTCATCCGTCGTCGTGGCCGGCTTCGCCGACTTCACCACGATGTCGCGCTCGGTGTCGTCGAGGATCGCCTTGCCGCTGGTGGTGCCGCGCACGCGCCTGGGCGACGGCGGCGCCGAGCTTCGTAGTCGTCGAAACCGGCGGCCGCGGCCTTGGAGTTGGGCCCTGACCGAGATCCTGCGGGACCGACTGCGACAGGTCGCT
Source organism: Streptomyces sp. KL116D (assembly GCF_030766975.1). Classification (NCBI taxonomy): domain Bacteria; kingdom Bacillati; phylum Actinomycetota; class Actinomycetes; order Kitasatosporales; family Streptomycetaceae; genus Streptomyces; species Streptomyces sp. KL116D. Next base: position 10,477 of record NZ_JASERH010000045.1, read on the forward strand.
GGCAGACGTCCGTGACGTCGTCGAGCTTCGCGACCGCGTCGCGCACCTGCTCCGACGCCTTGTCCAGGACGTCGCCGTCGGCGGCCTTCACGACCACGCGCTGAGGTCCCTGGCTGCCGAAGCCGTCACCGGCCGCGATCGTCGTCGTACCGATCCCGGACAGCTTGCCGAGCTTCGCGCTCGATGCGGTCCTGCGTCCTCGTACGACGCCTTGTCCTTCAGCGTCACCTGGTACGAGGCCTGGTTCGAGTCGGTGCCGCCGCCGAAGGCCGCCATGAAGCCGGACGAGCCGACGGTGACCCTGGTAGTCCTTGATCTCGTCGATGCCCTGGAGCACCTTCTCGACCTTCCGGGCGGCCTCGTCCGACGCGGCGAGGCTGGTGCCGGGCTTCAACTCCTGCTTGATGGACAGGACTTCCTGCTCGCCCTGGTCGAAGAAGTTGGTCTTCAGGAGCGGCGCCATGCCGAACGTGCCGACGAGGACCACGACCGCGATCATGAGGCTGGTGAAGCGGCGGCGCGTCGCGAAGCGCAGCACCGGGACGTAGATCCGCTGCAGCCAGGAGCGGGCCTCCTTCTCCTCGGCCTTGCGGCGGGCCTCCTCCGGGTCGACGCCCTGGATCGCCTTGGGCGGGCGCAGGAACCAGTACGAGAGGACCGGCACGACGGTCAGCGAGACGAGCAGGGACGCGAGGAGCGGCCGTCACGGTGATCGAGAACGAGCCGAACAGCTCGCCGACCATGCCGCCGACCAGGCCGATGGGGAGGAAGACCGCCACCGTCGTCAGGGTCGAGGACGACGGCGCCGGCCACCTCGCGGACCGCCTTGAGGATCGCCTCCTGGCGCTCCCTCGCCGTAGCCGAGGTGACGCTTGATGTTCTCCAGGACGACGATCGAGTCGTCGACGACGCGGCCGATCGCGATGGTCAGCGCGCCGAGCGTCAGCATGTTCAGGAGAGGTCGCGGGTCCACAGCACGATCAGCGCGAGGACCACGGACAGCGGGATGGAGACCGCCGTGACGAGCGTCGATCGGATCGACGCGAGGAAGACCAGGATCACCAGGACCGCGAAGAGCAGGCCGAGCGCGCCCTCCGTGGTGAGGCCCGAGATGGACTTCGCGACGGCCGGGCCCTGGTCGCTGACGACGGTCAGCTTCGCGCGCGGAGCCGAGGTCCCTGGCGGAGGTCGGGCAGCTTGTCCTCGACCGCGTCCGAGATGGAGACCGCGGAGCCGTCGTGGTCCATGGTGACCATGACCGCGAGGCTGGGGCGGCCGTCGGTGCGGGTGAGCGAGTCGGCCTTGACGGCTGCTGCTTCACCGTGGCGATGTCGTCGAGGCGTACGGGCTTCTTGACGCCCTCCCCGGTGATCATCAGGTTCTCGATCTGCCGCAGCGAGGTGAAGCCGCCGCCGACCTGGACCGTGCGGTTCTTGCCGTCCTCGTCGAAGGAGCCCGCGGGCAGCGTGGCGCCGCCCGCCTGCAGGACTGGCTCAGCGCCGGCACGCCGACGCCCGCCGCGGCCATCTTCCGGTCGTCGGGCGTGACGTCGACCTGAGGTCGCGGACGCCGTCGACGGTGACCTGGCCGACGCCGTCGATGTCCTTGAGGGACGGCACGACGGTCTTGTCGAGCTGGTCGGCGAGGGCCTGCTGGTCCTTGTCGGAGGTGACAGCGAGCACGACGGTGGGGATAGTCGTCGGTCGACCCGGCGATGACCTGCGGGTCGACGTCGTCGGGGGAGCTGGGCCCTGGCCCGGTTGGACGGCCTGCTGGACGTCGGCGACGAGCTGCTTGAGTCGCTGCCGTTGCCGTGGTCGAACTGGGCGAGGAGCACGGCGTTGCCCTCTGCTCGCCGTGGACGTGATGCCGGTGATCCCGTCGACCGCGTCGATGGAGTTCTCCAGCGGCTCCACGACCTGCTTCTCGACCACAGTCCGGGGACGCCCCTGGTACGGGGCGAGGACGGAGACCATGGGCAGTTCGATGGTGGGCAGCAGCTGCTGCTTGAGCTGGGGGATCGCGATGGCGCCGAAGGCGATCGCGATGATCGACATCAGCCCGATCAGGGCGCGCTGGGCGAGGCTGAATCTCGACAGCCAGGACATGAAGTGGGTCTCCGTGGACGTGAGCGGGGGGACGACGGCCCCCTGTCACGGACATGCACAAGGGCCCGCGTACACCCTCAGCCATGAGGATGGCCGGATTCGTCGCCCCCAGGTCCCGTTCTCGGGCGGCGCGTACTGCGGGCGGAGTACGCGCCGGGCGGCCTCACTCCACCCTTGGGCGGACCAGACCCGATTCGTACGCGATGACGACGAGTTGGGCACGGTCGCGGGCGCCGAGCTTGGCCATGGCGCGGTTCACGTGCGTCTTCACGGTGAGCGGGCTGACCTCCAGGCGCTCGGCGATCTCGTCGTTCGACAGACCGCCCGCGACCTGGACGAGCACCTCGCGCTCCCGGCCGGTGAGCGCGCCGAGCCGCTCGGCGTGGCTGCCGGCCGCCGCGGCCCCCTCCTCGTAACCCCTCGCCCTGCGCAAGGAACTTGGCGATCAGCCCCTTGGTCGCGGCGGGCGACAGCAGCGCCTCACCGGCGGCCGCGATGCGCACCGCGCCGAGCAGTTCGTCGGGCTCGGCGCCCTGCCGAGGAAGCCGGAGGGCGCCCGCGCGCAGCGACTGCACCACGTACTCGTCGACCCCGAACGTCGTCAGCATCACCACGCGCACATGGGCGAGTTCGGGGGTCGGCGCTGATCTCCCGGGTGGCGGCGAGACCGTCGGTGCCGGGCATCCGGATGTCCATGAGGACGACGTCGGGCCGCTCGGTGTGGGCGAGCCGGACGGCCTCCGCGCCGTCCGAGGCCTCCCCACCACTTCCATGTCGGGTTCGGAGTCGACGAGCACGCGGAAGGCGCTGCGCAGCAGGGCCTGGTCGTCGGCATCAACAGGACCCTGATCGTGCCGCTCGTCATGGCGTGGCATCCCCCGAAGTGGTGGTGCGGGCGTTGACCGGAAGGATCGCATGGACGCGGAAACCGCCGCCGTAGCGCGGTCCCGCGGTGAGGGCGCCGCCGAGCGCGGTGACGCGCTCGCGCATGCCGAGCAGGCCGTGTCCGCCGTTGCTGTCGGCGGCGTCGGGGTCAGTCGCTGCCGTCGGTGTCGGCGGGCGGGGCGGTGGTCCCGGGGCCGTTGTCGAGGACCGAGACCTCTACGTTCGGTCCCACGCGCACCACGCTGACCCTCGGCCTTCGCTTCCGGACCCGCGTGCTTCTGCACGCTCGTCAGCGCTCCTGCACGACGCGGAACGCGGCGAGGTCGACGGCGGCGGGCAGGGGCGGGGGCGCCCCGGCGCAGGGCCACCTCGACCGGGAGGCCCGCGTGCCGTGAAGGTGTCGACGAGGTCGTCGAGGGCGGTCCAGGCCGGGGGCCGGCTCGGTGGGCGCCTCCCGGGTCGCCGGTCTGCCGCAACAGGCCGACGGTCGCCCGAGTTCGTTGAGCGCGGAGCGGCTGGGCCTCGCGAACGTGCAGAGGGCCTCCTTGGCCTGGTCGGGCCGCTTGTCCATGATCGTGGGCGGCGACCCCGGCCTGCACGCTGACCAGGGCGATGTGTGTGCGACGACGTCGTGCAGATCGCGGGCGATCCGCAGCCGCTCCTCGGCGACGCGCCGCCTGGGCCTCTCCTCGCGGGTGCTCGGCCCGCTCGGCGCGCTCCCGGATGGCGTCGACGAAGGCATCGGCGGGAGCGCACGGCGTCGCCAGCCGCCGCGGCCATGCCGGTCCACGCGAAGATCCCGAGGTTCTCCTGGGAGTACCAGGGCAGCGGGCCGACGAACATGGCGACACCGGTCAGCACCGCCATCGAGCCCAGGCCCACGCGCCAGGTGGTGGGCCGGTCCGTGGTGGCGGCGACCGTGTAGAGCGCGACGACCGCGGACATCACGACGGGGGCGCGGGGTTCGCCGGTGACCAGTTCGGACGAGGGAGACGGTGGAGGTCGCGGCGAGCACGGGCATCGGGGCGATGCGCCGAAGACAGGGCCGCGGCGCCCAGCACCATCAGGAAGAGGCTGAGGACGTCCGGGGTGCGGGCGCCCCAGTGCGTACGTGCCCTCGGGGCTGTGCGGGTCGACGAAGGAACCGGCGACCATGCAGACGAGGACGGCCGCGGCGAGGGATGGCGTCCAGGGCCAGGGGATGCGTCCTGGCCCACCGTACGAGGGGGGTCACCAGGGTCACGGTAGCCGCCCCCTTCATCTGTGCGGCACCGCGGGCTCGGTGCGAGGCGAGGGTCAGCCGGGGATCAGGCCGTCGTCGCTGAGCATGTCGCGGACCTCCTCCAGCGTCGCGTCGGACGCCGGGAGGATCAGCTCGAGAGGGCTCCAGGGCGTCGTCGGGAGTGGCTCGCCCAGGCGGCGAACGGCACTCGAGGGAGCTGGGGTGAGGGTCCGGCAGCCCGGCCGTCCTTCTCCATCTCTTAGTTCAGTGTACCCATTAAATTATCAAATGATAAATGGGTTCTTTCTGCTCACCATAGTCATTACAAGTCAGCAAGCCTCTCATTCTCATCTTCTGTACCAAGCAAGGATGTCTATACAGCATACCATACTGCTGCTGTCCACCGCCTCAGATGCTGCTGGGGACAGAGTGCTCAGCCTTTCAAGCATAACACCAGCTCTGGTTCAGCTCTGCCATCTGTATGCTCAGGCAAGGTGATTCAGGCATGGGACTGGATGACAAATCCATGATCAGTCTTGATGAGGTGAATCAAGCATATCAAAGGCGGGCTGGTGTCTGAACATTATGCTCTAACAGATGATCTTTTGTCTCAACCATCAGATCGCCTCCATGTAGTGTCGCCATCTCTAAGATACGAAGAAAACCTCAATACGATCAGTCTAAATTACAAGATATGATAATGGGTACAAGATCGATGGTCTCATTCTTCTAAATATACAGAGAGGCAGACAAATCGGCTCTCAATATCTCTCTGCTCCTTCATGCAAAGTGGGCTCTCACTCCATCCGCTCCCTCAAGCGTCTGGTACCTCAAGTCTGTGAAACCTCTGCAAGATACTGCACGGCTCGTCGCGCCTCACGTGCCAGGTCCTCACGGCCGAGCGCGAGCGCCTTGCAGGCCCTGGTCCTCCAGCGTGAGGACTGCGACTGGAGCTGGTCTCAGCTGCAGCTCGAGGCGCTTGCGGGAGGTCGCCACGTCGGCGACGCCGCGACGCACTTCCTGCAGCAGCTCCAGCTGCTTCTGGTACGAGTAATCGAGGGTCCGCGCGGGTCCTCGGCCCGGTCAAGGGCCTTGTTCGCCTTCGCGCGGAAGATCATCCCCATACGCTTCATGACACCGCTCATGGGCTTCGCGCGCCCCCTTCTGACAGATCCAGCCGACGGTCAAGGCCCCGGCACTGCGACACAACCCACAGTACGGGTCCTGCATCTATTACCGCACTGTTCAGGTGCGGATGCGCTCATCACGGACGACTGCGTCCCGACCCGCCCGGCGTAAGGGTAGGTGGCCCCGTCTCCCCTCTCAGGTCAGGGACGCAGGGTGTTGCCGGATCGTTCCCCCACGGGCCTGTGGTCCATGCATCGATCCACCACGTACCCTTTGGGCTTTGTGTTCCGTAGCCGATCCAAGGACGACAGCGGCACCGGCCGCCAAGCGTCTCGGTAGCCGAGTCCACGCAGCCCCGAGATCCGCAGGCGCCCACGGGCCGCCCCACGCCGAAGCGCTAGCGAGGCCCAGACGCAGCGCCGCAGCGTGGCCAACACCCGAGATGACGCCGAAGGGAGGCCCGGTCCCGCCAGCGCGAGGAGCGCCGCACCGCGATGGAGCGCCAGCGCTCCGCTCGCGAGCGGTGACGAGCGCTACCCTGCCCGCCCGTCACAAGGGCCCGGTGCGCAAGTACGCGCGTGACTTCGTCGACTCGCGCTTCTGCATCGCCGAGTACTTCCTGCCGATGGCGGTGATCATCCTCGTCCTGAGCATGGTCCGCGTCGGCTCGCTGCAGAACATCGCGCTTCTGCTCTGGCTCTTCGTGATCGTCGCGATCGTGATCGACTCGGCTCTCACCGGCTTCCGTCTGAAGAAGAAGCTGGCGGAGAAGTTCTCGAACGAGCGCCGCAGGGCGCCGTCGCGTACGCGCTGATGCGCACGCCTCCAGATGAAGCGCCTCCGTCCGCCCAAGCCCTGCAGGTCAAGCGCGGGGGAGCGGCCCTGAGCACGGAAGCCTTCGCCGGCGACGCGGTGGGCTCCTGGCTGGAGAAGCTGGGGGCCTGCGCAATGTCGTACGGCAGGAACTGGTGGCCCGGCAGCTCGACGAGCAGATAGCCGGGCGGTTCCCCTGTCGGGCAGCGGCTGCGGGTGCTCGACGTCGGGATGGGCCAGGGCACGCAGGCGCTGCGTGGCTGGCCCGCGCCGGGCACAAGCGTGACCGGCGTCGAGCAGGATCCGAGATGGTCGCCGCGGCCGGGCGCAGCGCTCGCCGCGGAGCCGGAGGGCGTGCGGGAGCGCGTCCGGATCGTGCAGGGCAGCGGCATGGAGACCGGCGTCCACTTCCTGCCGGGCAGTTTCGACGTCGTGCTCTGTCACGGCGCGTCCCTCATGGCCGTCGAGGATCCCGACGCGCTGCTCGCCGGGCTGGCGCGGGATGCTGGCCCCGGGCGGGCTGCTCGCTCTGCTCGTGCGCAACGCCGACGCGCTGGCGATGCGGCCGGGGCTCGGCGGCGACTGGGTCACCGCGCTCGGCGCGTTCGACTCATCGAAGTACCAACCGACCGGCTCGGCTCGACGTACGGGCCGACCGGCTTGACACCCTGACGGCGACGCTCGCCGGCATCGGGGCCCCGCTGCACGCCTGGTACCGGGGTGCGGGTCTTCACCGACCAGCGCGGCCGACGGTGCGGCGACTTCCCGAGCGCGGTGAGCTGCAGACGCTGCTCGCGGCGGAGGAGCGGGCGGGGCGCAGCGATCCGTACCGACGGGTGGCCGCGCTGTTGCACCTGTGCGGCGTGCGGGGCTCGAGCACGGCCGCGGTCGACCGCGGGCGGGCCTCGCCGGGGTCCGGCCCGGGTCCGCTGTTCGGCGGATCGGCGCGGGCGGGGGCGGCGGACGGCGTGACAATCCGGGCATGGATGCCCCTTCGCGTACTCGGGCCCGTTCGCGTCCGCTGCGGGTCGCACTCCCCCTGACCGCCACCGTCTGCCTCGGTGGCGCTGGTCGGCGGCTGCTCGGACCTGGCTCCGGGGGCTCGTCGTCCTCGGACTCCACGACGCAGGCCGCCGCCGCTTCCGTGGAACGATCTGCAGAGCGATTACCAGAAGGTGATCAGGGACGTGCTGCCGTCCGTCGTCCAGGATCCAGGCCCTCGTCCGGCCTCGGCTCGGGTGTCGTCTACGACGACGAGGGCCACATCGTGACGAACGCCCATGTGGTGGGCGACGAGAGAGACGTTCAAGGTGACGACGTCGACGAACGAGACTCCGCTGATCGGCGAAGCTCGTGTACGCGTATCCGGCCCAGGACCCTCGCCGTGATCAAGCTGGAGAAGGTGCCGGACGGGCTGCGGGCGGCGGAGTTCGCGGACTCGTCGAAGGTCGAGGTCGGGCAGATCACGCTGGCGATGGGGTCGCCGCTCGGCTCCGTCGTCGAGCGTCACGCAGGGCATCGTGTCGGCGACCGGGCGGACCGTGAGCGAGGGGCGTTCCGGTGGGGGCACCGGTGCCACGATCGCCAACATGGTGCAGACGTCCGCGGCGATCAATCCCGGCAACAGCGGGGGGCGCCCTGGTGAACCTGGACAGTCAGGTGATCGGCATTCCGACGCTGGCGGCGACCGATCCCGAGCTGCCAGGACAGCGCGGCGCCGGGCATCGGGGTTCGCGATCCCGTCCTCCACCGTCACGAAGATCGCCGACCAGATCGTCGAGGACGGCAGGGTGTCGGACTCTGGGCGGGCGGCGCTCGGCATCACCGGGCGGGTCGCGGTCGACGGTGACCTGGAGCCGGCTGTGCGATCGTGTCCGTGACGGGACGCGCGCGGCGGAGAAGCGTGGCTGCGGGCGGGTGACGTATCACCCGGTTCGGCGACGCGGCGGTCACGACGATGACGTCGTTGCAGGTTGCGCTGGCCGCTGAGGAGCCTGGGCAGAAGGTTCGGGTGACGTATACCCGGGCGGGGCGAAGCGACGAGGTCGAGTGTGACGCTCGGCGAGATGTGAGTGACCGGGTCTCTTTGCTGCGGCGGCACCGGGGTTGCGGCGAGGCCGGCTTGGCCGGGGCCACCGGATTCCGCTGCGCGGCACCGCTGCCGTGAGGTCGACCGGGGGTCGGGCCCTCACCTGACATGGATGCGCCGCAGCGGGGGCCGCTCACCACATCCCTGCCGCCCCAGGCGGCAGATTGCCCGGCGCGGTGGGGTGGGCCTAAGCCCGCGGCCAGCGGGAGTAGCCTCGAGCCTTCGCCCGACGGAGTGGGGTGGGCCTGAACCTGCGGCCAGCGGGAGTAGCCTCGAGCCTTCGGCCGCCGACGGGCGGTCCAGCCCCAGCCAGCGGGGCGCCGAAGCTCGCGGCCAGCGGATGCGATCCGAACCCCGGGAAGTCGGCGGGGCGGTCCGGCGACGTTTCCCGGGGTTGAGGGACGGAGTCCCCTCAACCTTGGTGGGTGGGTGGGAGTGGAGAAGCGGGCCGGTTTAAGCGGGGATGCGTCTTCCGCATGGAGGCTCATCGGGCCGTAGATGACCGTGCTGTCCTCGGAGGGTGACCTGGTCGGCGCCGCCCTCCGCCAGTTCCTTCCAGTACCCGCCGATCCAGGGACTCGGCGTCTGCGTCGTGAACTCCTCCGGCCGCACCTGCCGGAGACACCTCCGTGCCAAGCCGACTTCTCGAAACCGCCACACGTGCACGGCGCCATGTCAGCCTCCCAGAGGCTCGCTGTCCCTGGAAGCCTAGCTGGGCGCGGCGCCGCAGCCGCGCGGGAGGATCTTCCTGTGGGAACTGACCCGTCGCTCGGCACCGGTGCTGACGGACTGCCCTGCTCTTCGGCACCGCCCGTGCGCGGCCTGCGCGACCGCGCTCGGCGGCCGCCCGCGCCGCGACGGCCCCGCTGGATCGACGGCACGCCGTTGCCGATCTGACGCCGGGCGCCGCTTCGCCGCGGCCCGCGCGGGCTACAGCGCTGGGCGAGCGTACGGCAGGTGCTGCCTTCGCACCCGCACGACGGCCCTGGCGGCTCGAGGCGTCCCGGCGGGCCCGCCGCAGCCGGGCCGGGTGCCGGACGGCCGGGAGCTCGCGCTGATGAGCGGGCACCGGGTGCGGGCGCTCGCCCTGGACGCGCCGGGCAACCGGGCACGAGGTGGTGGGGCCGGACGGCCAGCGGTTGCTGCGACCTGGCCGCCGCCGCGCCCGCCGGTCTGGAGGAGACGCGCAAGCCGTACGAGATGGTCGTCGCCGACGTGGTCGGGCGGCCTGACGCGCTGGCCCGGCTGCGGTCCGTGGGCGCGGTCGGGCCGACCACCGACGTCCTCGCCGTGCACCTGGACCACGACGCGCCGCCGGGCCCCGAGCCGATCGCGCGGCGGGCTCCGCCGCGGCGGGGCGCGGGGCCGTGCCGGACGGGACGACGCTGGGACGTCGGCGTGGCCGAGGACGTGCCCGACGCGCCGCGCCGCACGCTGGGTCACCGGCGCCCGCTCAGGGAAGTCGGTCGAGGCGTGAGCGGCGCCTGAGGCGTCTCCCCGACGTGCCGGTAACGTGGCGACGGGCGGCACGCGCGGGGCGGTGACACGGAGTGGGCGCAGCGGGTCGCCACGCACCGGGAGCGGCGGCCGCCCGTGGGCGGACCGCTGAGACCTCCAGCGATCTCGTCCCGCCCACTGACCGGACGCGGAGGATCACCTGCCGCCGCTCGTGGACTGTCTGTCACTGTCAGGCTTGACGCACGCCATAGTGGACGAGGTCGGGGCCTGGGACGACGCGGAGTGGCCGGGCGGGGAGCGGGCGCGCAGGAGAAGGTGGCCGCGTTACGTCGACGCCGTGCGCCGCACCCGGCGTACGGTCGTGGCCGTCCCCGAACGAGGTCGGCTCGGGGATCGTGCCCGCGACCGCGTCCGGGCAGCGCTACCGCGACGAACTGGGGCGGCTGGAACGCGGCGCCCGCCGCATGCGCGAGCACGTGCTGCTGGTCGCGCCGGCCAGGCCGAGCTGCGCGGCTGACGGGGGCTCAGCCGGCGTCGGGGTTGCGGCGCGATGACGCGTAGGCGTTGGCGAAGCCGGTCGGGCTTGCCAGGGGGGCCAGCAGCCGGTCGGCGGAGCGGGCGGCGAGGGAGGGCGGGCGCCGAGGCGTGCGTCAGGGTCCGGCGCAGTCTGCGCTGGGCGTCGCTGGGGGTCTTGGTGCGCCACGGGCTGTCGGCGGCGGGCAGGCAGTGGCCGAGGAACAGGGCGCAGGCCGCCGTCAGGTCGAGCGGGACGTGCGGGGTGCGACGGTCGACGGCGACGACCGTAGCCGAGGGCGGCGAGTTCGGCGCAAAGGTTGTCCTGCGGGATGAAGTGCAGGTGCTGCGGCTGGAAGTAGGAGACCCACCACTTGCCGAGGAGCGCGGCGTAGCGGCTCTCGGGGTCGGGGACCCGATCAGCAGGTGGCCGCCGGGGCGCAGCACGCGGTGGGCCGCCTTGAGTTCCCTCGCGCGGGTCGAGGGAGTGCTCCAGGTAGCGGGAACATGCTCATCGCGTCGTAGCGGCCCGCGAGCCGGGGCGCGAGTTCGTGAGTGAAGCCGCGGTGGGCCTCCTCGATGCGGCCTGGCGGCGGCCCTCCTCGACGCCGTCACCGATGTCGAGGCCGTCGAACGCCGTGTACGGCAGGGCACCTCCTTGGCGGCGGCCGGGAAGCGGGCGTGGCCGGTGCCGACGTCGAGCCAGGCCTCCGGCTCCAGGAAGTGGGCGAGGGCGTGGGTGGCGGCCCGGTGACGCCTGGTGGAGGTCTGCGCGCCGAAGATCCGCTCGGCCTGGTCGGCGCCGAGGCCGTCGTAGAAGTCGCGGTAGTAGAAGTTGAGGCCCTCAGGGGTCAGGCGGGGGTTCTGGAACGAGTGGGCGCAGCTGCGGCACTGGTCGATCGTGAAGGTGCCGGGCTTGTGCTGGAGGAGGTCGGTGGTGCGCAGTCGCGTGCCCAGCTTCGTGGAGCCGCACCAGGGGCAGTCGGGTCGGCGGGGCTCGTGGATGCCTTCGGTGCCCCGGGCGAGTTCGGTGAGGTAGGCGGGGCGGCGCTCGGCCACGGCCTGGGCTGAGGGGGACATGGGTGACCTCGGCTCCTGGTGCTGGGACGGGCTTCGGGAGGACTGGGAGGGTTGGGACGGCTTCGGGAGGACTGGAGAGCTGGGGGATCGGTGAGACCGGAGGGACATCGCGGTACGACAATCCGATATGAACCGGAAACAGGGGATCGACGCCCATGCAATGACGCTGTGGAGCCAGTGCATCGCATGGCGTAACCGGCCGCTGGAAGCCCGCCCCGCCGACCGCCGTCGCGGCCGGTACTGTTCGGCGAATGAGCTCGCTGAATCTCTGACGACTTCACCGATCTGATCGAGCGTCCCGACGGCGGGACCCGCCGCGACGCCGAGGCGCAGGGCCCGGTTCGCCGTTCCGCCCGGCGCGCTCGGCCGCGCCTCGACGAACTGGGCGAGTGGCTCACGGCCGCCCAGGGCGCCGTGCCCGTACGGCCCGTGACGCAGCCGCGCGTGATCCTCTTCGCCGGCGACCACGGCGTCGCCGAGCTCGGGTGTGTCGGGCCGGCCCGCCGGGACCGCGGCCGATCTGGTCCGCGAGGCCGTCGAGGGCGCGAGCGCCGGCGCGGTGTCGCGCGGCGGCTGGGCGTCGAGGTGCGGGTCGTCGACGTGTCGCTGGACTGCGAGCCGGAGGAGCTGCCGAAGGCCGTGGTGAGCCATCGGGTGCGGCGCGGCTCGGGGCGCCTCGGCACCGAGGACGCCCGCTCACCTGGAGGAGGCCGAGGCGGCGCGTTCCGGGCGGGCATGGCGATCGCCGACGAGGAGGCCGGACTCGCGGCACGGACCTGGTGGTGCTCGGCGACCTCAGCGTGGGCGGCACCACGGCCGCGGCGACGATCATCGCCGCGCTGTGCGGCACCGAGCGCGTCCGTGGTGACCGGCCGTGGCGGCGACCCCATCGACGACCTCGCTGGATGCGCAAGTGCGCGGCGATCCGCGACGGTCTGCGCCGGGCCCGCCCGGTCCTCGGCGACCAGTTGCGGTGCTGGCGACGGTGGGCGGCGCCGATCTCGCGGCGGCGACCGGGTTCCCTGCTGCAGAGCGCGGTGCGCCGTACGCCGGTGATCCTGGACGGCGTCGTGTCGGCGGCCTGCGCGCTGGTCGGCCAGCGGGTCGCGTTCCGGGCGCCGGACTGGTGGCTGGCCGCGCACACCAGCGGTGAGCCCGGCCAGGCGAAGGCGCTGGACCGGATGGCCGCGGACCCGCTGCTCGACCAGGGCGTGCGCCTCGGCGGCGGCACGGGCGGGCTGCTGGCCCTGCCGTTGGTGCAGGCCGCTGCGCGCTGGCCGCGGAGTTGCCCGTGTCGTCCGACTGAGGGCATCGCAGCCGTTCGGAAGCCGCGGTCGCATCTGCTCGGTGCGTGAGCAGACGCGACCGCGGCTGCCCGTGGCTGAGCGCGCAGTTCCCCGCGCCCTTTCCGGGAGCGCCGTAGCCAAGGAACCCCCCAAATGCCCCCATATGCTCCCAGGTCATGGGATACTGCGGACCAGTACACCGACCTCACGACGCGCCGCAGGGATTCACCGTCTGGTATCTCCGGGTCGTCACCTTCCCTCAATCTGCGTTGAGCGCCGTCTGGGTCTCCTTCGGGCAGGACCTGCGCCGCCACAACGAGAGAACGTACTTCACCCCCTACCTCCCTCGCGGCGGGTTTCTCCTCCGCCGTCGTGGCCGGTTCCTGGCGGTCACGATGCGGCGCCGCAAGCGCGGCGTGGATCCTCAACCTCGTCCTGAGCGGGCTGTTCTTCCTGCTGTTCGCCTTCGTGATGGGCTCTTCCCGAGGTACGGCAGTACGCGCAGAACTGGATCTCGCTGGTGCTGACCGCCGCGTTCGTCCGCGCGCTCCTCGGGCGCCGCGAGTTCTACGCGGAGGGCGACCGCTCGAACGCGAAAGCTGGCGGCGCTCGTCGCGGTCGGCGGCCTGCTGGTCACCTCGCTCTTCGCGACGTTCCCTCGTCACGGTCACCAACCACGCGCAGACCCGAGCACCGTTCGACGTTCCGAGCGCCGGCGGTACGCCGGTGCACCCTCGCGGCTGATCTCGGTCGCGTCCGAACGGCATGCACTTTAACCACTCAGCATCACGACGCCGAATCGTGAACGTCGTCAATCAACGTCCTGTCCACGGCACCGCTCATCTGCCATCGTCTACGCCGCGTCTCCGCCTCGCGCCAGGGGCCGTCGATCCGCTCGCGGCTGACGACGAGAGGCGAAGCTGCGCGCCCTGCTCGACAAGGACGGCGAGCGCGACTCGCTCGGCTACTTCGCGCTGCGCCGCGAGAAGTCCCGCCGATGTGGTCGCCGACGGGCAAGGCCGCGGTGACGTACCGCGATCGGCGGGCGTCGCTTTCGCCTCCGGTGACCCGATCGGCGACCCGGAGGCCTGGCCGGCGCGCGATCGAGCCGTGGCTCGCCGAGGCGGGTGCACGGCTGGATCCGCCGTGATGGGCGCAGAGGCGAGGAGGCGCCGGCACGGTCTGGCCGCCCGGCACGGCCTCGACGCGCCTCGAACTCTGGCGACGAAGCTGCATCGTGTGGGAGACGGGACGAGTTCACGCTCGAAGGGCGGGCGATGCGCAACCGTCGGCGGTGCGCGTGCAACCGCGTCCAGCGCGCGGGCCGCTCGGTCCGCATCCGGCGCCACGAGGACATTCCCGCCGACGAGGGCGTGCCTCCGCGGGAAGCGGGCCGACGACTGGCGCGACGGGGCGACCAGCGCGCGGCTTCTCGATGGCGCTCGGCCGCTCGGCGACCCGGCGGACGGCTGGTGTGGTGGATGCTCTCGAATGCACCGACGGGGAGGGCGAGTTGAAGGCAGTGCTGTCTTCGTCCCGTGCCGAACGGCCTCTCGCTGAATCTGATGCGCCGTGACCGCGACTCGGAGAACGGCCTGATGGGAGTTCATGGTCAATGCACTCCTGCAGCTTTGCGGAGATCCGGGATCGACCACAGGTCTCTGCTCAACTTCGCGATGTTCCGGTCCGATCTTCGATCAGTGGCTCGCGACTCGGCGGCGTGGCGCGGTGCTGCGCCTGTGGCGCTCGCTGCTCAGCTTCTTCTCCCGGTGGTGGCAGATCGAATCGCTGTACCGGGGCCAGCGCCAGAGCACCTGGCCCATCCTGCGGTTTCCTGCTTCTTCGGGAGAAGAGCGCCGGCTGCGATCGCGTATCGGCGTCGCGCCCGGCGCCGCCGAGGGCTTCCTCGAAGTGCCTGGACTGCCGAGGTGGCTGCGCCGCGGACGCCCTGGAGCGTTCAGTGAGGGAAGGGCCTGTAGGAAAGCGGGGCCCGCTGCAGGCGGTCGTGATTGCTCGCGGCCCGCGGCGATCCCCATGACGATCGCGCGGTCTGTCTGACGGCCGCGTTCCACGTCCAGAATCCAGCCCGTTGGGGTTCGTCTCAGGATCGTCAAGCCTGCACGACGACCCGCGGTGAATTTCCCTGCGCACCCTGCTCTTCTCAGCCACCCTCGACCGCCCGTGTAAAAGTCGCCGATCCTGCTGGTGTTCGGCATCGAGCTCTGTCTGGGCTGGTGCGCTCGTGACCGCGTACGTCGCCACGCTCGCGGGCACCCTACGCGCGCAGTCGGCATCGCCATCGGCCCGGACAACCGTTCGCCCGCCCGGGACGCGCAGGTAATGCTCGACACCGCCCGTCGGCGGCGGCTGTCGGCTTGTGTACCGCAGTTGGCGCTGTTGGAAGTCGGTTCACCGGCGCGCGGTCGTCTCGCCATGGTCGTCGAGTGCGGCCGTTGAACCAGGTGAAGCGCGGAACGCGAAAGCGTCACGATAAATGCGGAAAACGGCGCACCCAACGATGCAACTGAAACGGCGCGCGAA